>WGAE01000119.1 GCA_015489185.1 Campylobacterales bacterium | reverse complement strand
TTATAATATGGTACGGCTTAGCGCGCTTTGATCGGCGTCGCATATGCCGGCTTAAGGGCGCAATTATACCCAACTTTCCTTTTTTTTACCTTGGAATATGCATTTTGTTCTGCTGCGCCATCAATCGTTCGAGATCCTTGAGTCCCTTTTTGCCCGAAAACTTTTTTGCCATTTTGGCGGCATTCTGGAACTGTTTGAGGAAACGGTTCACCTCCGTCTGTGAAAGTCCCGCTCCCATCGCGATACGACGTTTTCTACTGTTGTTCAGCAACGCCGGGTTTTCACGCTCTTTGGGTGTCATTGAACTGATCATCGCTTTGATATGTTTGATCTCTTTGGAGTTTTCGAGATCGAGATCCTCAATTTTGCTCGCCATCCCGGACATCCCCGGAATCATTCCCAGCAACGACTTCATACTTCCCAGCTTCTTCATACTCTCAAGTTGCTCCAGAAAGTCGTTGAAATTGAACTGCCCCTTTTTGATTTTGGAGGTAAATTTACGCGCCTTCTTCTCGTCGATCACATCGGCGGTCTTCTCCGCCAGTGTGAGCAAGTCCCCCTCACCCATCAGCCGACTGACGATACGATCCGGCAGAAACTGCTCCAGATCAGGAATCTTCTCCCCGGTACCGATGAAACGCAGCGGAATATGCAACTGCTTCGCGATTCCCAGTGCGACACCCCCTTTGCTGTCACCGTCATATTTGGTCAAAATCACACCGGTGATCTCCATCGCTTCATGAAAGGTCGCCGCCGTACGGACCGCATCCTGTCCCGTCAGGGAATCTGCGACATAAAAAACTTCATGAGGATGAATCGCCGCTTTGACCGCTTTAAGTTCGGACATCAACTCTTCATCGATCGCCAAACGCCCCGCGGTATCGACAAGCAGCACATCATATAAGCCCTCTTTCGCCCGCTCCAGCGCCTTTTTTGCCACCTCTACCGGATCTTTCGCCCCCTCTTCATAAAAGAGATCGATCTCGTTTTGTTCACAAAGCTGCCGCAGTTGCTCAACCGCCGCAAGACGCTGCAGATCAGCCGCCGCCACAAGCACCTTTTTCTTTTTCTGTTTGAGAAAATTCGCCAGTTTGACGGTCGTCGTCGTTTTACCGCTACCCTGCAGACCACACATTAGCGCGACCGTCGGGGGTTTGGAGGCGAAAACAAACCCCTGATTGCCGGGAGCGGTCAGGGTATCGGTCAAAGCGTTTTTGAGTGCCAGCAGAAAACTCTCCTTGCCGATTCCTCTCTTTTTGGTCTCCAGTTCGACCGTTTTGACCAGATCACGCACGACCTTATGGTGCACATCCGCTTTTAAAAGCGATTTTTTGAGTGTATCGAGCGCCTTTTTCAGCGCCTTTTCGTCATCGGCAAACCGGATTTTGTTGATCGCCGACTTAAATGAATCCGATAAAGCTTCGAACACGAAGATGCTCCTGTTATTTAATCTATTTATTTTCTATTTTATCTTATATAAGCTTTATCTCCGCTCCTCTGAAAAGGAGGAACTACTTTGCACATACAAGCGGTTCAGAGGGAATGAAACGGTATAATTTATTCATGAAAAATCATCGTCCGTATCTACTCCCCGTTTTCTATTGTATTGTCATTTTCACGCTCCTCTCAACGGGATGTACATCCAAAACGACAAGCTGGATCGAGGGGATACGTTATGCCGGTTCTGCAAAAAAACTCCCCGTCAAAAATGAAACCCTCAAAGAGATCGCAAAGCTGATTCAACAGGAGACCAACGCTTCACTTGCCGTGCGTATACCGCATGAAGAGGAAAACCGCCCGGTGAATCTTCTGCTGACCGATAAATATCTTAAAATCAGTTTCTATCTGACACAGATGTTTGGAAGAACGGAAACGATCCTCAACGACGAAACGCAATATTACCTCCAAAAGATCGCTCCGATTCTCTCCAAATATCCGGGAATACTCATCCAGGTCATCGGTCACGCATACGATGAAGGCAAACCTGACCAGATGCAACATTATGCCGATCTGCGTGCCATCTCCGTCGCCGAATATCTCTTCAACAACGGCCTGAAACAGGAAATACTCGCTAAAGGGTGCAGCAACTTTATCCCCAGGGTACAGTGTGACCTGACCAAACCGCACACACTCTGTAGTGACAAAAACCGCCGTGTCGATCTGTTTATCTATACCGACAAAGCCGACCTCATCACAAAATGCAAATAGCAAACCGTATCGTTACCTTATTGTGTTATAATGGTATCAACCTGATTAAATTTAATACGGGAGGAACTATCTCATGAAGTATCTATCAAAAACCGTCACGTTTTCAACACTTTCCGCACTGCTTGCAGCGGGATTGATGAGCGGATGCGCACAAATGCCCGCACAACAAAACACGATGGGTGAAAAGACCAAACAGGGCGCCGCGATCGGTGCGGCAGCCGGTGCTATTTTGGGAAATATTATCGGTAAAAACACAAAAGGAACCGTTATCGGCGCTGCGGCAGGTGCGGCTATCGGCGGTGCGATCGGTTACAATCTCGACAAGCAAGCCGCGGAGGTTGCCAAATCGCTCGAGACAAACGTCAATACTTCGCCGAATGCGGAAGCGACCAGTGCAGAAGATATCATCGTCACCAAAACCGACCGTTATGTCAAAATTACGTTTCGTGACAAGATGATGTTTCCGACAAACTCCGCAGAACCGACCCCTACGGCAAGAGAAAAGATCCAACGTCTGGTAACGGTTCTGAGAAATTATCCGCAAACGATTATCCAGGTCGTCGGACATACTGACAACAGAGGCTCATTTGCCTATAATCGCGTTCTGTCCAAAAGACGTGCACATACCGTCGCCAATATGCTGATTAACGCGGGGATCCCAAATCCGATCTATGAAAAAGGGTGCTCTTACGCCAAACCGGTTGTTCCCAATACATCACCGGAAAATATGGCGCGCAACCGCCGTGTTGAAATTTATCTATACCCGGGAAGAGATTTTGTAATAGACCAATGTATTTAATTTTCTTATAAGGTTTGTTTTTATAAAATGGATTTAACTTAAACAAAGTTAAAAGTAAATAAAAACAAACCTTAGGAGTGTGTATGAAAAAATTTATATTGTTCTCTTCCGCCATGGCAGCAGCTCTGCTACTTGCCGGCTGTGACTCCAGCTGCTGCCAGGATGTCGTTTTGACAAAATCGATCAAAGTCAAAGGTAACCAAACTCCGATACCCGTCATTACCGGTATTCCCGCAAAATCGGAATGCGGTATCGTACTGGACGGTTCCGGTACACAAAGCTCCGATCCAGACGGTACAATCGTTGCATACAAATGGACACTCGACGGAGCAGAAGTAAATGCAGGTGACAATGTCTCCGCCACACTTCCCTGCGACGGCCAAAATCACAATATCTGCCTGACCGTTACCGATGACAAAGGGGCTTCACAAACAACATGTCAGACAATTTATGTCGTGAAAGATCAACCGCAACCGCAGCCGCAACCGCAGGATAAATGCGATACACTCGTTCCCAAAATCACCTATGAAAAAGCGGATGCGATGCAATATAAATTTTCCTGTGAAACAAGTACCTATAAAGGTAATGCGATCGATGCGGCAACCGCTGCGGTATGTGAATGGTATGCACATAAAATATTTAAAGATGACACTTTCGAAGATCATGGTACTACCGGTCCCGTCAAATGGATCAATGTCGATCCGGCAACATTCAAAGCGCTTGACCTGACACTCACCGTAAACACAGGAGAGTGTAAAAAGACCATCACGGAACACTATATCATTCCGGACGACTTGCCTTACTAAGTTCGATTCGGGAGAATCAACCCTCCCGAATCAAATCTAACAATTTTCCGACCTTATCTATCACATAATCTGCACCAAAATCATCCTTTATATCATTTTGATTACGAATCAACACTGTTTTTCCGACACCTGCCTGTTTTCCCGCTTCGATATCGCTCTTTTTATCGCCGATCATCCATGATGCGGACATATCGATACCGTACCGCTCTTTGGCATCCAGCAGCATCGCCGGAGAGGGCTTGCGGCATCCGCAATCACTTTCGGGTGCGTGAGGGCAGTAGTAGACTTCATGAATTTTTATACCCCGTTTGGAGAGTTCGGAGAGTTTCCAGGCGGTCAGTTTGTGAAAATCGGCTTCTGTGTAATATCCTCTGCCGATACCGGACTGGTTTGTAACAATAATCAACAAATAGCCCATCTCCTGCAAAGCAAGCAGCAGATCGAAAATCCCCTCGGTAAACTCGAAATCCTCTATTTTACTGACATACTGTTTGTCGATATTGATCACACCGTCACGGTCAAGAAATACGGCTTTATTCGTCGCCTTTGAGTTCATGCTGCAAATCTTTGGTCAGAAATTCTCTCTCTCCCTCTTTTTCAAAACGTATATCGGTATATTTGAGCAGATATGCAGCCATACGCAGGTAAATGTTGCCCTCTTTTGTCTCTCCCAGCCCGTTTTTAAGCACTTTACCGAGATAGTAGTTGGCATAGAAATGGTAGGGATGCGCCTCGACAAGTTGTCGCAACACCTTTTCACTTTTGGTATATTGCCCCATATTAGCATATGAGAGCCCCAGAAGCAGGCGGATTTTATCCTGATCGGGATCGATCCGCAAACTCTCACGATACGCCTTCGCCGCCTCCTTGAATATCCCCACGTCATAGTAGGTATCACCCAGTTCGTTGTAAAGCTCCGAATCCCGGTTTTTATGCGCCAGTTCTCCCAACCGGCTCAGACGCAGCGCAAGATCGAGAATCTTCGAAATATTTTGCTTTTCGACAAATTCCGGATCGATCGTGTAAGCCCTTCGAATCAGATCGAACGCTTCCGCCACCCGGTCGGTACGCAGATAGAGCGACGCAAGCTTGAGCATACACTCGACATTTTTGGGATTCTCTTTCAGAATCTTTTCCAGAAAGGTCGATTTTTCAGCCGTCTTGTTT
>WGAE01000118.1 GCA_015489185.1 Campylobacterales bacterium | reverse complement strand
TTTGACGGCAGCAGACCGCTTGACAGCGACGACGAAGAGATCATGGAACTGTTACGACAAAACAGAGAAGAAAAAGCGTTGATTGTCGCGATCAACAAAAGCGATCTGCCCCAACAGATAGAAAAAGAGCGACTCGACCCTTTTACTCCGATCGAAATCAGTACGAAAAAAGATGCCTCGGCAATTATTCGAAAACTCGAGACCATACTCGACACCAAAAACAGCGAAGACGCACACACGCTGATCACCAAACGACAAATCGACGCCGCCCAAACCGCACACGATGCCATCGCGCGCTCCTTCACACATCTTGAAGAGGGTATGCTCGAACTCTTCGCTTACGAAATCAACGACGCGATCCAGGCGATCGCAAGCATTACGACACCGTTTGAACGCGACGAAATCCTCGACAAAATGTTCGGGAACTTCTGCCTGGGGAAATGATTTCGTTCAATCAACACATTTTAACTAAATGAGTTCTCTGAAAAACTGTTAATTTCACTCAAGCAAGTTACCATTTGTCGCTTAGCTACAGCATCCAAACCGAACTAAAAAGTGCAAACGCAAGCGCCCCTTCGCGGTTGGTTACACTTTTTCAGCCAATTCTCTCAATTGGTTAACATAATATATATTCTCTTGAAAAATATCAGGACAGGGCGGAGGGGCTTTTTTACCCTTCTCTCTGCTCTTTGGGGCGTTTGAGGGTGATACCGTCCATTTTGCGCAGCGCTTCGGCGCGGCTGATCAGATTCCCTTTTCCGCTGCTAAGACGTCTGTACGCCTCTTCATAGGCTTCCTGTGCTTTGTGAAGGCTCTTTTCGATCGTCTGCATACTCTCCAGAAAGCCCCGGAATTTTTCATACAGATCACCCGCTTTTTTCGCGATCTCTCTGGCGTTTTTGTTTTGGTATTCGTAACGCCACGCATGTTCGATCGTGCGCAGTACCGCCAGCAGCGTCGAAGGTGAAACGATGATGATATTTTTGCGATACGCTTTTTCGTAAAGGTCCGAATCGGCTTCGACCGCTTTCATGAAGGCGGCTTCGACCGGAATGAAGAGTAACACAAAATCGAGCGTGCGAATGCCTTCAAGTGTTTCGTACCGTTTTTCGGAGAGGGTTTTGATATGCAGATAGATCGAATCAAGATGTGCCTTAAGATGTTTGCGGCGCATCTCTTCATCATCCGCACTGCTGTAGGCTTCGTACGCCTTGAGCGAAACTTTCGCGTCGATAACGACATCTTTTTTGTCGGGAAGGTGTACGATCACATCAGGTCTGTAACGTCTGCCTGCCTCATCGCTGCAAACCTTCTGTACTTCATACTCTCTTCCCTTCGTCAGTCCCGAACTCTCCAGCACCTTTTCAAGGATCATCTCACCCCAGTTCCCCTGCAGTTTGTTATCTCCCTTTAGCGCATTGGTCAGATTGAGCGCATCCTGTGAAAGGCGCTCGTTGAGTGATTTGAGCGCGGCGATCTCCTTGATCAGCGAGTAACGCTCCCTGCTCTCTTCCATATAAAAGCGCTCCACTTTCTGCTGAAAGGTTTTGATATTTTCGGCAAAGGGCGAAAGGAGCGTCCGAAGCGACTCACGCTGCTTTTTATCGAGTGTTTCGCTTCGCTCTTCGATCACCTTTCGCGCAATATCTTCAAAACGCTTTTCCACCTCTTCATGACGTTTCTCCCAAAATGCGATCTTCTCTTCTAAAAATCGCTTCTGCGTCTCCACTCTCTCCAGTGTCTGTTTTGTTGTCCGGTGGACTTCATCAAGTTCAGCATACCGCTCCTGGACTCCCCTGCTCTGCCGCAAAAGCGTTTCATACGCGTTTTGCCAATATTTGGTTGTATGGTCGTAGATCAGATAGAAGATGAGTGTCGCCAGCAGTGAAGCGGCAAGAAAACCGACGGTAAAAGTATAAAAATCCATACTTTTATCGTATCAAAAGATCGATAAAAGTATCAGATATATTTCATTTTGAAATATTTTTTACTTAAAAGGGCCAGACAGACTCAACAATGCGTGATCCCCACGGTTTGCGTACCGATTCGCGGATATCCCCTTCCGTTTCAAATAAGATCTTTGCATCGGAGATATATTTCGAATTGACGGTATTGTCCTGCGCGATGTCGTACGGCCGAATCACACCGCTGAGACGGATGATCTGTTTGCTGCCGTTGAGCAAAAGTTCACGACTTCCGGCAATAAAATAGTTGCCGTTTCGCAAAATTCTGACCACCCTGGCGGTGATCGTCGCTTTGAACTTTTCGTTACGGGACATGGTACCGGAAGCGGCAAAGTTGTTGTTCGAATTGGTTTTAAATCCGATATCGGTGACGGTATTGAGACTTTTGCCGATCGCTTTGCCGATGCCGTTTCCGACACCGCCGAAAATGCCGCCGCCAAGATTGTTGACGGAGGTATCGGTCAGTTTCTTGTCTCCCTGTGAAGATTGAAACGCCCGCTCATCGATGACCACCGTCACCGTATCGTCGATATGCATCGCTTTTTTGTCGGCAAAGAGCGGATTGTCTCCTTTCCCGAAGAGACTCCCCTCTTTGTGACGAGAGGGCTCTGTATCGCACGCCCCTTTGCTGCTCGCTTCAACATATGCCGGCGGGGACATATCAAGTTGCGGTTCAACCTGATGCCCCGTACAGGCGCTGAAAAGAAGGGCAAAAATGAAGATGACAAGCGTTTTACACCATTTCATGAAGTATCCTAACGATCGTTTTGCTACAATAAAGCAAATTTAGTACCAAAAGGAGCGTTATGAGCAGCATCAAAGCACAACTGCAACAAGACCTCAAAGAGGCGATGAAAGCAAAAGATACCTTCAAGCGTGAAACGATCCGCTTTCTGATGAGTGCGATCAAGCAGGTGGAAGTCGATGAACGCCGTGAACTGAGTGACGACGATATCACCAAAATCATCCAAAGATCGGTCAAACAGCGTGAAGAGGCGGCGAAACAGTACCGTGAAGCGAACCGTCCCGACCTTTATGAAAAGGAGGAGAAAGAGGCGGCATTGCTGAAAACCTACCTTCCAAAACAGCTCGATGACGAAGAGCTGAAGCAGATTATCGAAGAGACGATCGCCGAAACCGGTGCGGAAGGGATGAAAGCGATGGGTTCTGTCATGAAATCGGTCATGGAAAAAGTGGGTGCGGCGGCAGACGGCAAACGGGTCAGCACACTGGTGCGTCAGTTATTAAGCTAATCTGAAAGCACCTTTATAATAAAGGAAAATTATAAGAAGCTAACGGTTCTTATGAAATAATGTAAAATATTGAACCATTCAAAGGAGAAAAGATGCATTTCAATACCCGCAGACAGATTCCGCTGCTGCTTTCCGCCGCAGTAGCGATCGCACTGAGCGGCTGTGCCGAAAAACAGCGCTGTGACGCTCCCGCACCGGTACAAAAAGCCGCACATACACAGCAACAGCCTGATGCCAAAGATATGGAGATCCGCAGACTCCAGGAAGAGATTGCCCGTGTACGCGCGCAAAAGCCGAAAGTGGTGGTCAAGGAGGTTCCCGCACCTGCCGAAACATCGCTCTATCCGCCAAACGCCAAACCGGGTGAGTGCTACGCGCGTGTCCTGATTCCGCCAAAATATAAAACCGAGACAGTCAAAGTCGAGGTCAAGGAACCGGGTGAGAAGATTGTCGTCGTTCCCGCAAAATATCGCTGGACAACCAAAAAAGTGCTGGTGCGTGAAGCGAGTGAAAAAATTGTTCCCGTACCACCGGTCTATAAAACGGTCACCGAAAAGGTAATGGTCAGCGAACCGGGCGAAAAAGTGGTTACCGTACCGCCGGTATACAAAACCGTTACCGAAAAAATCCTGGTCACGCCTGAACACACCGAATGGCGAAAAGGACGCGGTACGATCGAGAAAATCGACGGTAAAACGGGAGAGATTTTGTGTTTGGTCAAAGTGCCGCCGGTTTACAAAACGGTCACAAAAAAGGTTTTGGTTAAACCTGCACAGACCAAAACGATCCCGATTCCGCCAAAATATAAAACCGTCACCAAACGTGTTCTGGTCAAACCCGCTACAACCAAAACCGTAACCATCCCTGCCGTTTATAAAACCGTACGGGTCAAAGAACTGGTCCAACCTGCAACCATCAAAAAAATTCCGATCCCGCCGAAATATAAAACGGTAACCAAACGCATCAAAGTGACAGATTCCGTTCTCAAATGGGTTCCGGTTGTCTGTAAAGTCAATATGACGGGCAACCTGATTCTCGATGTCCAGAGAGCCCTCAAAGAGAAAGGGTTCAATCCCGGACCGATCGACGGTATCTACGGACCGAAAACAAAAGCGGCGGTACGCAAGTTCCAAAAAGCAAACGGGCTTGCCGTCGGCGGTCTGACCAAAGAGACCATCCGCGCGCTGGGGCTTGTCTGATCAAACGAGCCAGTTGCCGGGGAGAAATATCTCTCTGGTAGCCGGCAGACTTTTCCAGCCCGACGCTTCCAGATACATCAGCTTCTGACCGAAATATCCCACGACATAATTCTCTTTATAAATCACAAAGCCGCCCGCATCGAGTGTCTGAAAAATCATATCAAGCGATTCACAGGGTCGATAGTGCGAAAAATCGTACAGATGCAGTGCACGCAGCGCATCTAAAAGCATCTCGTTTTTCGCCAGTGCGGGAGAAAGAAGATAGGAGGGAGGATAATGCCGAACCGGCTCTTCGATGAATTCCTCCAGTCGCAGACGTACCTTTTTATGAAACGCCACTCTTTTTCCTCAAAAACGCCAGTGTCGTCGCGATGACATCGTCGTCATCTTTTGAAGGCGCACTCAGATACTCTTTGGTACCGTCCTCATACTCGATCGTAATATTTTGCTCGTAACTGCTGATCATCGACACTTTGGCGGCAAGCGCGAGGATTTTGATGACAATGATTTCCAGAAACTGTTTAGTAACGTTATCGAGCGCACCGAAACGGTCGATCATCTCTTCCTCGATCTCGTAGACCTCTTTGGGTGTTTCGCAGCGACTCAGTCGCCGATACAGCTCCAGACGTATCCGATCTTCGGGAATAATCTCACTGTTGAGATAGGCGCTGACGTTGAGTTTGACCTGCACCTCTTTCTTTTCGGTTTTTTGGGTGTTTAGCAGCGTGTTGAGCGCATCTTCGAGCATCTTCAGATAGAGCGAATAGCCGATATTTTTAATATGCCCGCTCTGCGCCTCTCCGATCAGATTTCCTCCGCCGCGAATTTCGAGATCATGATAGGCAAGGACCGACCCGCTTCCAAGGAACGAATTTGACTCCAGCGCGATGAGCCGTTTACGTGCTTCGTCACTCAACCGATCCTTGTCCTCGACGATAAAGTAGCAGTATCCCTGCCGGTTCCCGCGCCCTACTCTGCCGCGCAGCTGATGCAGATCGGCGATTCCGAAATTGTCCGCCCCTTCGACGATCATCGTATTGACGTTGGGCAGATGAATCCCCGACTCGACGATCGAAGTCGAAAGCAGCAGATCATATTTCCCCGCCTCAAAATCGAGCATCTCCTTTTCCGATTTTGCCGGAGGGACTTTTGAGTGCAGGACCAGAATACGCAGATTCGGTAAGAGTTCATGAAGTTCTTTACGTTTTGCTTCGATCGAAGCGATACGATTGTGAATATAAAAAATCTGCCCTTTACGCCGCAGTTCGCGCAAGATCACCTCTTTGATCAACCCTTCGTCATAATTTTTGACAAACGTACGGACATCTTCGCGCTCCAGCGGCGGTGTCAAAAGCTGGGTATACTGTTTGATCGACGAGAGCGCCATGTTGAGACTGCGCGGAATCGGGGTGGCGCTCATCGAAAGGACGTGCAGATTCTCTTTGAACTGTTTGAGCTTCTCTTTCTGTTTAACGCCGAACTTATGCTCCTCATCCAGCACCAACAGCCCCAGATTGGCAAACTTCACCCCAAGCAGCGCGTGCGTTCCCACACAGACATCGATCGTCCCGTCCCTTAGCCCCGCCAGAATCCGCGACTTCTCTTTTGCACTCGTAAAACGGTTCAGTTTTTCGACCGAAATACCGTATTTTCCGAATCGCTCACGCAATGATTTGTAGTGTTGCGTCGAAAGCAGTGTCGTCGGTGCGATAAAAGCCGCCTGATATCCGCTCTTGACCGTCGCTAAGATCGCATTCATCGCCACTTCGGTCTTGCCGAATCCCACATCGCCGCTAAGGAGCATATCCATCACCCTGCCGCTGCCGAGATCGGCAAAAATCTGCTCGATCGCCTTTTTCTGATCTTCGGTATATTCAAATCCCGCATCATTTTGAAAAAGCAGCAGCGAAGCGTCGGGTTTGATCACAGGCGCCTGTGTCAGTTCACGCTGCGCGGCGATCTGGATAATCTCGGAAGCGATCTCAAAAAGTTTCGTTTTCGCTTTTGCCTTGAGCTTCGAAAACGACCCTTTCCCGAGTCTGTCCAAAACCGCAAGATTTCCGCCGTCAGAGATATACCGATCGATCACATCGAGATTTTCAACCGGAAGCAGAAGTTTATCGTCTCCCTGGTAGACAATCTCAACAAAATCGCGTGTCACGCCCAGCACTTTGGTGTGGGTCAACCCTTTGAAAATCCCGATACCGTAATTTTCATGCACCACATAATCGCCCGCTTTCAGATCATCCAATACAATCGTCGCACGACGTTTACGTTTTTTGCGCGCCCTTTTGTTCAGTGACAAAATCAGCGCTTTGTCGCTCATGATATTGACGATATAGGGTTCATAACGATAATTTACCGTAACATCCGAAGGCATGTCGTACTGTTTGACGATCGCTTCGTTATTAGCAAGAATCGTGATCTTTTTTTCTTTGTGAAAACGGATAAAATCGGCGATATCGGATGTTTCGACATCTTTCCAGAGACGGTTTTCGGGAACGACACCCGTTGCAAGCATTCGCGCTTTTTTCGCTTCGTCGTTCACAAAGGAGAAGTGCTCTTCGATCGCTTCATGAAAGGGGCGCGTCAAAATCGCGCTTAATTCCTGCGTCAGATCGTGCGCCAGATCTTCAAGGACCCAAAAACCGCACGACGCCGTATCTTTGACAAACGCATCCGTCTCCAGCCGCTCGATACGCTCCTGCAAATTTGCGTACATCCGGGCATCGAGCGCGAAAAGCGCCGGGGTAATTTCGACAGACTCCAGCTCCTCTTTCTGTGACTTTTGCGTCTCACAGGCAAAGGGACGGATACTCTCGATCTCATCATCAAAAAGTGAAATACGATACGCATGCGTACTGTATGGCGGGAAAATATCGATAATATCGCCGCGAAACGACACTTCCCCCTTCATCTCGACAATATCCACGAAACTGTATCCCCACTGCAGTAACAGCTCTTTGAAATCCCGCAGCGCGATCGTATCGCCGAACGAGAGGGTTTTGGAAGCAAAGAGTTCCGGTTTGGGAAGCGGATGCAACACCGTACGAAACGGCGATATCAACACTTTCTTCGCTTTTTGATCACGGTAAAAATTTCCAAGCGCCACCAGCAGCGCCTGCAACTCTTCCGAGTAGGCACGCAGATCATCACCGTATGCCGCTCTGAAATCGGGAAGCAGATGGGTACTGTAGCCGAGAAAATCGAGCACATCTTTGACGGCGGTCGCCTCTTTGGCATCTTCACAAATCAGAAGAGAGATCTCTCTTTTTGTTTCGAAATATTCATAAATCCGTGCCTGCACGCCTTCCTCACTTCAGAAGATCATTCGCCGAATCGACGAAATTTGCGCAATAGTAATCTATCCTCCATTATAAAGAGATAAAGAGGCGGTAAATCAGGCTTTCGGCTCTTTAAAGCCCAGCTTTTTGAGACGATTGACCCACCCTTTATAAAATTTGCCGTAACGCGCAGGCTTGCGGGCAACAAGTTTGTTGTAGAAGAAGTACATCTGCAGCAGCAACTGCTGGTTCAGATAGTCATCGTCCAGACCGCTTCGCTCCAGCGCGGCAAACGTTTTCGCCCCCGCCCTGCCGTCGACGGCGATCTTCGCGCCGTTATCTACCAGCACCTTCTGCAACAGTTTCGCGGCACGGTACGGACCCGCATGCACTGTCAGAGAGAAGAACGAAAGCGCCGACTTTTTGCCCGGAAAACGCTCCGGATGAAGCTTGTCAAAATACTCCTTGCGTACAAATGCCTCGATCAACCCGTCCATCTCCTCTTTGTACTCAGAGCGCACTATCTCAGTCAACGCTTTGCACCCGACACTGTCCGACGCCGCCGGATCGAAAGTGATCCCGTGCTCCTGCGCCAGATGCGTCAGAAAACGCCACCCCTCCCAGTGCGGGAAGTTTTTGTAGTAGATCCCTGCAGGCGCCGTCTTGCCCCGCTCCCCTTTGTTGTAGTGAATCGTATAGGACTCCACCTCCACCAGATGCGCTACCATCTCTTCGACAGACAATTTATCGCTATGCTCTGAAACGATCACTTCATCGACTTCGGAAGGGTATTCTGTTATCTCCACGTTATCCGCAATCTCTTCGGTTTTTGGAACAGTGTCGGTGACCTCCCGCGGCCGCGACCGGGAACCGGAAGGTTTGTGACGTCCGGAGCCGAAAAGCGCTGAAAGCAACTGCGCAAGCTTTTGTAAAAGTGCTGAAAGTGACATCATTTTTCCTTTTTCGTAAACAGATGACTTTA
>WGAE01000117.1 GCA_015489185.1 Campylobacterales bacterium | reverse complement strand
TCTCCCGCTTGTCATGCAGTTTTTTCCCTTTTGCCAGGGCAATTTCGACTTTTGCGAAGTTTTTGCGGTTGAAATAGATGCTCAGCGGAACGATGGTTAATCCCTCTTTGCTTGTTTTGCCCATCAGTTTGTCGATCTCTTTGCGGTGCAGCAGCAGTTTACGCGGACGTCTCTCATCCGGTTTGAAGTGGGGATTGGTCGTATCGGTATAGGAGATATGGGCATTCATCAAAAAGGCTTCGTTGCGGATAATGCGCACGAAACTATCTTTGAGATTGACACGTCCGGCACGCAGTGCTTTGACTTCGCTCCCTTTGAGCTCGATGCCCGCTTCGTAGCGTTCCAGTATTTCATAATCATGAAACGCTTTTTTGTTTCTGGCAACCGTTTTTCCCACTTTATGCTTCTCCTGTCGTAAAAAATGTGCTTCCGCTTCCGCTGAAAAACCGATCTTTTGCCGCATACGTTTTGAGTTTTGGATACAACGCCAGTGCGGCGGGGTAAAGATCGTTGAGTGTTTCGGGTTCGTATGTTTGTAAAATTTCGCTGCTCTTTTGCTGCAGGAGTGTTTTAGCCAAATTTTCGTTTTCTGTCAAGCGTTGCCCGGAGATATTTTGCCGAAATTGTCTGTAAACAGCGGCGGTGTTACACTGCACAGGCGGTGTGAAGGTCTTTAGTTTCGGTATCTCCTCTTCAAAAGGTGTGACGATCTCTCCGATTCCGGAGACGTTTGCGCTCGGATAGCGGTAGATAAAAAAAGGGACATCCGCACCGATCTGCGCGCCGATTTGCGCCAGGGTTTCGGTTGCTATTTTTAAAGAGAGTATACGGTTGCAAAGACGCAAAAACGCCGCGGCATCCGAACTTCCGCCGCCAAGCCCCGCAAATTCCGGTATCTGTTTGGTCACGACCACTTCATGATGATGAAAAAAGTCTTCAATTTTTTTGTTTCCGGTATATTCGCTTAACAGCCGATACACTTTGTAGATACTGTTTTGTTCGGTTTGACAGCCGAATTTTCCTTTGAGGATGAAGTGGGGGTCAGGTTTCTCTTTGGGGAGAAAGCGGAGGGTATCATAAAGATCGGGCAGCGTTACAAAGCGTGACGCAATTAGATGGTAATTGCCCCTGGTGCCGGTGATTTTTAAAAAGATATTGACTTTTGCATGTGCTTTTTCGGTCATTTGTCGAGTTTCATCCGAAGCGCTTTGAGTGCTTCTTGATTTTGTGCGTTGCCGGCTTCTTTGTTGACCGCTTCAATCTTATCCCGCAGTTCACCCCGCAGAATAATCGTTTCAGAGGGCGCTTCGATGCCCAGTTTCACACTCCCTTTGCCGATTTCGGTCACCCGAATGACAATATCCTCTCCCACAATGATCTCTTCGCCCGTTTTACGCGACAGTATCAGCATATTCGACTCCGTTCAGCAGATAGTATACGAGACCGTCCCTGATCTCGATGATGGAAAAGATTGTATCCAATTTTACCAGATAGCGGGCTTCTTTTTGCTTTTCAAACTGTTCGATACGCAACTTTTTTCCCAGTTTGATGTCGTTGGGGTCTCCGAGGTAACGGTTAGTTTCAAGATCGAGGTAAAAGGTGGGATCAAGCGGTTTCTCACCTTCATAGACAAATTTGCCTTCTCTTAGTCGTTCCAGCATCGAAAGACTCCCCGCATATCCCAGTTTTTCTGCGATTATTGCGCCGATACTTCGGATGTAACTTCCTTCGCTGACGGTTGCTTCGAAGGTGACAAACGGGTGGCGATAGTGTAACAGCCGGATATCGTAAACGGTGGAAGTGATCGGATGCAAATTTACCTCTTTTTCTTCTCTGGCGAGTTTATAGGCGCGCTTTCCGTCGATTTTTCTGGCGGAGTATTTTGGCGGGGTATAGGTGATCTCTCCTTTGAGTGACTGCAGGATCTGTTCGATCGTTTCGGTTGAAACGACGGGTGGTATCGTCACAGCACTGATCTTTTCAGTATCCAGCGTCTCACTTTCAGCACCCAGCCAAAGTGTCGCGCGATACGTTTTCGGGGTTTTTGCAAGAAAGCGGAAGAGTCTGGTATATTGCCCAAAAGCGATGATCAGTACCCCTTGCGCAAAGGGATCAAGTGTGCCTGAAAAACCCGCTTTTTTGACGCGGTATTTGCGTTTGAGTTGAGACAGAAACTGATTCGATCCGATGCCGGCAGGTTTTTTGGCGACAAAAAGTCGCCGTATCGCTTTAGCCCGCGGCATCAGATCCTTTCAACGAAAGAGGCGAGAATATCACGCTGGGTGCCGCCGAAATTGATTTTAAGTTTGTATTCGCGTTTGACTTTGCTGACCTCCAGTACCCTGCCGATACCGAAAATTTTGTGTTTGACGAGTGTTCCTTTTTTAAATGATGTCGTACGTTCGATCTTCAGAGAACCTTTGCTGACACCGCATTCGGCGAGGAAGCGGCTTTTGGTTAACTGGGTACGTTTGCCTTTGTAGTAACGTGATGCGGAGGTGGTCAGTGTCAGTGTCTTTCTGGCACGTGTGATTGCGACGTAACCAAGTCTTCGCTCCTCTTCGATATCGCATCCGTCGCCTGTCAGCGGGAAGAATCCCTCCTCGAGTCCGATGACAAAGAGATGGTCAAATTCCAGTCCTTTACTGGCATGGATGCTCATGATGGAGATGGAGCGACCGTCGATCTGATCCTGTTCGCTTTGCAGGGCAATATCGTTGAGAAAGTTTTCCAGCGTCGCATCTTCGTTCTGGATTACATAGTCACGGTAGAGTCCGTAGAACTCTTCGATATTCAATACCCTGTCACTGCCGTCGGGCATCAATGCGTAGTACTGTTTGATCCCGAAAGCATCTTCGATATTGTCGATCAGTTCGTAACTGTTGGTTTCGAGCTTTTCGCGAATCGTATCGAGGGTGTCGAAAAACTCCTGCAGCGTATTGAAGGCTTTTTTACTGACCAGTGTTTTGACTTCGTCGTTATGTTCGCGAAACGCGGTATAGATCGAGGTATTGTGTCGATACGCAAGATCGAGCAGTTTATCCAGCGTCGCTTTACCCAGTCCGCGTTTGGGTTTGTTGATGATCCGTTTTAATGAGAAGTCGTCATGGGCGTTGGTGATGACACGAAGATAAGCGATAATATCCTTGACTTCGGCGCGCTCGTAGAATTTCAGTCCCCCGACCATTTTATAGGGAACGCCCGCACGGTTCAACCCCTCTTCGATCGATCGTGAAAGGGCGTTGATGCGGTACAAAACGGCAATTTCCTTGGGATCGACCCCTTCATGAATGAGCTTTTTGATCTTTTCGGCGATTGTACGTGCTTCCGCATTTTCGTCGTCAAATTGCAAAAAAGTGATCGCTTCACCGTCCCCTCTGGTCGACTCGAGCACTTTACCCAGACGATTTCTGTTGTGTTCGATCAACTCATTCGCCGCTTTGAGGATCGGTTCGGTCGAGCGGTAATTTTTGGTCAATTTGATGATTTTCGTCTCGGGAAAGGCTTTGTCAAATTCGAGAATATTTTTGATATTGGCACCCCTCCAGCCGTAGATACTCTGGTCATCGTCTCCCACGACGCAGAGGTTGTTGTGCGCCGAAACCAGTTTGGTCAGCAGTTTGAACTGCAGATCGTTGGTGTCCTGATATTCGTCGACCATGATGTAGCGGTATTTTTCACTGATTTCCCGGCAGAGTGTTTCGTCGGCATCGAGAATTTTGTAGGGCAGAATCAGCAGATCGTCGAAATCGACCAGATTGTTCTGTTCAAGGTAGGATTCATATTTTTGGTAAATGCGTGCAATTTTTTTGTAATTTTCCATCTGTGCGGCGCTGATCGCCTCTTCGGGTACGATCAGATTGTTTTTGTAGCGCGAAATCTCCGCCGAAACCATCGAGACCGGCAAGTCGATTTCAAAACTTTTTAAAATCCGTTTTTTGTCGTCGGTATCGATGATGACGAAGTTGTTCGATCTGCCGAGCGCCTGCATATGGTGTTTGAGAAAGAGCAGACCGAATTTATGAAACGTGCACAAAAGCGGCGGATAGGTGATACCGTTGTCCAGCAGTGCCATCGCCCGCTGGCGCAT
>WGAE01000116.1 GCA_015489185.1 Campylobacterales bacterium | reverse complement strand
CTTCAAACGCTTGTGTCAACGCTTCGGTAATCTCTTTTTCACGTTCTGCAACCTTCTCGTTGATTTCATGTTCTTTCTCCGCCTCCATCGCCTCCAATTTGGCTTCCAGTCTTTCAATCTCTTTTGTTCTTTCCTGCAGCTTCGCTTCGTTTTCCGCATTTTGTGTTTGTATCGCGGTCAGTTTCTCTTCCTCTTCGGCAAGCTTCTCTTTGAGTCTTGACATCTCGACATCCATATTGCCGTATTTGGTACGCAATTCCGCAGACTCCTGTTTTTTTGCCTCACACAGCTCTTCCAGTGCGTCAATCTTATCTTCATAGTACTCTTTTGTACGCGCCTTAATAAAAAGCAGTCCGAAAATAAACCCTATTACCAATGCCGCCAGCAGGCACAAAACCATTTTACTGATTATAATTCCCATTGCACTCATCATTCATCCTCGTCTATTTAGTCACTTTAATTTCTGCATCGATATGTTCTTTTTGTCCACCCAATCCTTTTGAAAACATATGGCGCACACCTTTTTCAAAAAGATATTTTTTCACAAGATCCGCTTTTTTCTGGCTTACGACCATATCGTAGATCGCTCCTTCAGAACTCTTTTCATATCCGTATATCTCCACTTTCTGATATCCTGTATGTTTCAGCCGTTGCGCCAGTTTATCGAGTTTTGCTTTGCTCTCTTCCGATAAATCTTTTTTTGCTGCATCAAACGTAATCGTAAACATATCAGGCATCACTTCAGAAGAGTTTTTTTGTTCCTGTTGTGTCTGTACTTCAGTTTGGATACCCTCATTTTTCGTGACATTTTGTTCTTTTTTGGCAACTATTTTTTCTGATGTTGTTTGAGGTGCTGTTTTTGTCGACTCTTCCACGATTTTTTTCGCAAGTACAGATGTTTTTATCGCAGCCTCTTCATGATCTATTGTTTGCGTTTGACTAACATTTGAAGATTTTTCATCTGCTTCCTCTTCCATACCCGGTAGTTCTTCTTCTACTTTGGTCATCATATTGACCGTTTCATCTTCAATAAAAAGCCCTTCTTGTTTAAGTCTTCCAATCAATGCATCAAGCTCTTTTCGTTGTGTCTGATCGGTAATTTCACCTTCGATATGGAGTACATTACTGTTGATATAGAGTGAACCGCCCTGAATATGCTCTTCATCAAACATCTGAATCAGACGTACCATATCATCATGCCATTGAACGGTTTTAATATCATTACTGAAACGAATGTCTCGTATACACTCTCGGTTTTCACAATAGGTATTGATAAAATCGATCAACGATTTTCCTTTCGCTTCTTCCGCAAACATACCGACCACATTGATTTTTGGACCGAACATAATACCAAATGCGGGATCCGATTTTTCACCCTGTTCTACTTTCTGTACCGTCTCAACATCCTTCTCAGTAGTATTTACTTCTGATTCTGTAGCAACTTTTTGAAGCGACGGCGCAGGCTTTGGCGTAAGATTTTTATCTTCATGATCTTTCATTTTAACGGCTGCAGCGACAGGTTCCGGGGTCAGTACGTTACAAGCCTTCGCAATCTCCATCTTTTTCGTATCGACACAAAAATAGATAAAGGCTCCGCTTGCCAGCAAGCCGATTGCGGCAATCATTTTACTGCCCATATTGCACTCCTTTTGCACTAGTTGGGCTATTATATTCTAAAGAAGTTCATAGTTAAATTAATTTAATTTTTAATTCAGATAAAGCAAGATAATATAATTTAATAGTTGCAAAGGGACTTATTCCCTTTACACGCTCTTTTTACTGACAGCTCAGACATTCCATACTTCTGTCGGCAACATTGCTTTCTGTTTCCGGTGACTGACTGCGGAGATAGTAGGTTGATTTGAGTCCCAACTTCCATCCAAGCATATAAATGTCATTCAAATACTTACCGCTTGCTTTATCAAGTGTGATAAAAATATTCAAACTCTGCCCCTGATCGATCCACTTCTGACGAATCGCGGCGGCTTTGATCAATACACGCTGATCCAGATCATACGCCGGTGTATAATACTGCCAGGTATCGGGACTCAATTTTGGAGCCACTACGGGAATCATTCCACTTAAATTCTCTTCGAACCATTTGCGCTTGTAAACCGGTTCAATCGCCTGTGTAGTACCCACGAGAATTGAGATAGAACTGGTCGGTGCAATCGCCATCAGGTATCCGTTTCGCATACCGTCTTTTTTAACCTTTTCACGTAGTTTATTCCAGTCATAGATATAACCGAACAACCCACCGCGATCAACCAGTTTTTTTGCCTCTTCATTTGCCGTATCGATCGGGAAAATCCCTTTGGACCAGTTAGAACCTTCAAATTCAGGATAAACTCCTTTTTCGAGCGCCAGATTTGAAGAAGCCTTGATTGCGTTGTAACTGATCATCTCCATCACTTCATCAATCAGTGTCAAATGTTCGTCACTTCCCCACTCTATCTGTTTTTCAGCGAGCATCTGCGCTTCACCCATTACACCAAGACCTATCGATCTTGTTGCCATATTGGTTTTCTTCACTTTTTCGAGAGGATAGAAGTTCAGATCAATCACATTATCGAGCATACGAATCGCTACCGGCATAATCCGTTCAATATCCTCTTTGGTGTGGATCTTTGACAGATTGACGCTGGCAAGATTACAGACAGCCGTTCTACCATCAAGTTTCTCTTTTTCTACAATATCTACCTGTTTACCGTTAATTGCATCCAGTGCAGTGATCTTTTTCGCTTTTTTCACAATACCGCTGTCAACCGCAACATCCTCCTCTTCATCGAAAAAGAGTACTGAACCGTCTGTAAACTTCACTTTGACTCGATAGTAATTCGGGTCGGTATTTTGGAATATTTCTGTACAGAGATTTGAGCTGCGAATCACACCGGTATGACTGTTCGGGTTGGCACGGTTTGCATTATCTTTAAAACAGAGGAACGGATTTCCTGTCTCAAAGTAACTGAGCAAAATCTTCTTCCAAAGCTCTTTTGCGTTGACGACCTCTTTGACAATCGAATCATCCGCTTCATATTCCTGATATCGTTTTTCGAATGCTTCACCGTACAATGTCGGAAGATCAGGTGTATCGAGCGGATCAAACAGTGTCCATATACCGTTTTCCGACACACGTTTCATGAAGAGATCGTTGATCCAAAGCGCGGGGAATAGGTCATGCGCTCTGCGTCGCTCTTCACCGGAGTTTTTCTTCAAATCCAAAAAGTCCATTATGTCGATATGCCACGGTTCGACATAAACCGCAATTGCACCTTTACGTGTACCGAGCTGGTCAACCGCAATCGCGACATCGTTGGCAATTTTCAAAAACGGTACGATACCGCCCGCTGCATTTTTATGTCCGTCAATCGAACTGCCGAGTCCTCTGACTGTCGACCAGTCCCAGCCGATCCCACCGCCGAACTTGCTTAAAAGCGCCATCTCTTTGTAACTGTCGAAAATACCTTCGATATTATCCGGTGTACTGCCGATATAACAAGAACTAAGCTGGTGTCTGGGGGTTCTGGCGTTTGAAAGGGTCGGTGTCGCGAGCATCACTTCAAATTTGGAAATCAAGTCATAAAATTTCTTTGCCCAGTCCTGAGGATTAAACTCATTTTGCGCCAGAAACATCGCAATCGCCATAAACATATGCTGCGGCAATTCAATCGGATTCCCCTGCCTGTCCTTCAGCAAATAGCGATCGTACAAAGTGCGAATTCCCAGATAGGTAAATTGCAAGTCCCTTTCCGGCTTGATATAGGCATCGAGATCTTCAAGGTCATATTTCTCTTTCAACCCCAGAACAATACGCCCCTCTTTCTCCCCTCTTTCAAAATATTCCTGTAGTGTCGTATAGCCGGTAAAACGACTCACTTTGTGATAAAGATCATACAAAAAGAGTCTTGCCGCAACAAATGTCCAGTCCGGTCTGTCGACATCAATTTTATCTACTGCGGTTTTGACAAGTGTGAGTTGAATCTCTTCGGTTGTAATCTTGTCGCGAAATTGTATCTTCGCATCCAGTTCCAGTTCACTCTGACTCACATTTTTTAACCCGCGAACCGCTTCACTGGTATATTTTTGAATTTTTGTAATATCCAGCGGTTCGATTCGTCCGTTTCTTTTGGTTACCGTAATCATTTTACTCGTCATTGAAACACCCTGTTAAAAATTTTATCCACATTTTTCGTGTAATAGCTGTAATCGAAACATTCGCGAATTGTCTCTTCACTCAGTTTTTCCCGTAGCTCTTCATCATTTAACAAATGCTGCAGATAAAGACTCTCCCCTTTTTCGTTCAGCGCCGATTTCCCCTGTTGTAAATCCTCCCACACTTTCATTGCGTTACGCTGTACTATTTTATACGCCTCTTCCCTGGATAATCCCTGTTTCGGAAGTTCAAGCAACACACGCTGTGAAAAGACCAACCCACCTGTCAGATTGAGGTTTTTCATCATATTTTCCGGATAAACCACCAATTTCTCTATTACACCGTTGAGTCTGTGCAACATAAAATCTGTCGTGATAAACGCATCCGGAAGTATAAAACGTTCAACACTTGAGTGACTGATATCTCTTTCATGCCACAACGCAACATTTTCCATCGCAGGCATTGCAAAACTTCGAATCATTCTGCATAACCCGGTAATATTTTCACTCAAAACAGGATTTCGCTTATGCGGCATTGCGGATGAACCTTTTTGTCCTTTCGCAAAATACTCTTCCGCTTCGTATACTTCGGTACGCTGATAGTGGCGGATATTGACCGCAATCTTTTCCGCTGAGGATGCAAGGAGTGCAAGTGCGTTCATTAAATTTGCATAACGATCCCGTTGCACAACCTGATTTGAAACCGGTGCCGGCTTCAGTCCCAGCTCTTCACACACCAGTTCTTCAAGCTCCATTGGAGCATGTGCAAAATTCCCCATTGCGCCGCTGATTTTTCCGACACTGATAACATCAAGTGCCTGTTCCAGATTTATCAGATTTCGTCGCATCTCATCATACCAGATTGCCAGCACCAGTCCGAATGTAATCGGTTCACCGTGAATCCCATGGCTGCGACCGACCATCAATGTCATCTTATGTTCATATGCACGCTTTTTGATCGACTCCATTACCATCTTCACATCTTCGATGATAACTTTCAGCGAATCACGCATCTGAAGTGCTACAGCCGTATCGATACAATCTGAGCTTGTCATACCGTAATGTACCCACCTGCTCTCTTCACCCAGTGATTCGGCAACACTGGTCAAAAATGCAATTACATCATGACGTGTCACTTTTTCGATCTCGTCGATCCGTTCTACATCAAATTTTGCATTTTCAACAATTTTACGACAATCCTCATCAGGTACCAGTCCCAGTTTATTCCACGCTTTAACGGCCGCTTTTTCCACAGTAAGCCATGCATCGTATTTAGCCTGCTGCGTCCATTTCTCTTTCATCTCTGGTCGTGCATATCTCTCTACCATTCACTCTCTCTTATACGAAATTTTCTTGACTATTTAACCATGTAAGTATATATATTATTTCATAATCGCTATTAATCGCCGATAAAACGAAGGTACTAAATCATACTCTTTCGTCATTATTACTGTGCCGAATAAAATCGATATTTTGTTATGATATTTGTCTTAAATAAAGGAGTTTGATGGCTTTTGAAATAAAAACCTATTATTTAAAAAAGAAGAAAAAAGCGTTTCTGTTTCTCAAAGACGAACTCGGCTTATCGATGAAAGAAGCGCAAAAAATGATTGATCGTGAACGCCTGCTTGTCAACGGAAAAGTCCTGCGCAAAAAATCAGCTTTTATCAAAGGTGAAATCGGTGTGATTCAATTCATTCCGAAAACACGTGGACTTAATCCCATATTTCAAACATTGGATTTTGCATTGTTTGATAAGCCTTCAGGCGTTTTGATCCATCCAAGGAATCGTCATACAGAATACTCCTTGACACATGAGATTAAATATCTTTTTGGTCCACGTGCCAATATTACACATCGTATTGACATGGAAACAAGTGGTTTAGTCATAGCTGCAAAAAATAGTCATACTGAAAAAAGCATTAAACTTGCTTTTGAAAAACGCGAAATCAAAAAGGGATATCTTGCCTTTGTCAAAGGTAAACTCAACAAAGAACTTTTTATCAATGAACCGATACTCAAAAACAGAGATTTTTCCAAAATCAAACTGAAAGTTTATATCCATCCCGACGGAAAAAGTGCCCAAACACTGATTAAACCGATAGAATATTTCCCAGATTACAATGCAACCCTCATCGAGGCGCTACCTCTCACAGGAAGACAGCATCAAATTCGTCTACATCTGTTTCACGTGAAACATCCGATTTTAGGTGATCCGTTATACGGTGTCAGTACAAAAATTGCCAGCGATTATCTGGACGGTTTACTTTCAGAAGAAGATCGTATTCGATATACGGGTGCTTCAAGATTAATGCTGCATGCAAACTGGATCGATTTTATTTACAAAGGGCACTATAAAATCTATTCAAAATATGACTTTATTAATGATCTTCATCTTTGTCAAAAAAAACCGCTTTGATAATGCCGTAAAGTGCCACAATTGCTACAGCAGTAAGAAATAAAATTTGCGCAATATCAAGATACGTCATGAGCCGTTTTCTCCTTTAATTGACCACAAGCGGCACTAATATCCAATCCTTTAGACTGTCTGATCGTACAAGTGATGCCATGATCGTTCAGGTATGATTTAAATCGTTCCATGCTTTCATCTTCCGGTCTCTGAAACGGTGAACCGGGGTATGGATTAAAATAGATCAAATTTACTTTTGCTTTGATGCCGTTTAATAATTTGACCAGTTTTTTAGCACTTTGTCGATCATCATTTATATCCTTCATCACTAAATATTCAAACATTACCTTTTTACGCTGGTCAATCGGAAAGTTTCGTACTGCGTTAATTACAGACTCTATATTGTATGCTTTATTGATCGGCATTAGCTTTTCACGCAGTTGATCATCGACCGCATGCAGTGAAATTGCCAACAAAACGCCTAAATTCATTTTGCCTAGTTTTTCGATTTGATGAGATAAACCGCTAGTTGAAATCGTTTGCCTTCTTGCGCCAATCGCCAAACCATCCAGATCATTTAATATTTTGATTGCTTTTGTCACATTATCAATATTATCGAGCGGTTCACCCATACCCATATAGACAATATTCACCCGTCGATTATGTGCAATATCATTATCGTTTTTAATCTGCAATACCTGTTCGACAATCTCGCCTGCTTTTAGATTGCGTTTGAAGCCTCCTTTTGCGGTCAGACAAAACGCACATCCTATCTTACACCCTACTTGACTCGAAACACAAATCGTATATTTTGCTTCTTTTACGATCTTCCCATCTTCGTCATATACGGCATCCTTCATAGGAAGTAGTACAGTTTCTACCGTGTATCCGTCAGAACAGGCAAACAAGTATTTAATACTACCGTCCCTACTCTGTTCTTTTCTAACAATTTGCATTGTTAAAATGTCATATTTATTTGCCAGCGCATCTCTCAAACTCTTTGGCAGATTCGACATTTTATGAAACTCAAATACATACTTTTGGTATATCCACTGGTATATCTGTTTTGCACGAAACGCAGGCGATACTTCTTTTGCCAATTCCTCTTTTGTTAACGATAAAATATCTTTTTTCATTTTCTTAACGCTTCATATTTCTCATATACGTATTCAGTTAATTTTTTCTTTGCCTGATGATGATTTGTCAGAAATGTTTGATGTGCCTCTTTATCGCAATAGTTTGTCACAACAAAAATACCGTGTACCGGAATTGTAAACTCCTGTGAAATTTTCAACACTGAAAAAAACTCCATATTTTCCAGTTCGATACGATGGTGTCGGAAACGCTTCCATGATGTTTTATCCGTTGTGATATAATTACTCGAATTGACGATCGGCATAGTTTCACGTGAAACACCCTCTTCTTTATACGCTTCGATAACATTATCAATCGGCGTATAAGCTCTGTTCTCCCAAAAAGCCAACTCAATATTGGAAGCAATCGAAGACTCTACAATATCAAACGGCTGATATTTGCCGTAACTACCGGCAGTACCGATGAAAATCAAAAAATCCGGTTTATCAAAAAGTGCCAATCTTGTCAAATTGATCGTGCTTTCTATCAATCCGACTCCAACAGGCATCGCAAAAGGAAATGTTTCATTATTACCGGCACAGATAAACATCAATCCATCCTGACCGGAATATTTTCTGCACGTAAATAGGCTTTTAAATCCATAATATCGATTTCACGAAAATGGAAAATTGAAGCTGCCAATGCAGCATCAGCATGTCCTTCAACAAATGCATCCTTGATATGTTCCATCGTACCGGCACCGCCGCTTGCGATAACCGGTATTGAAACGACATCACTGACAGCTCGATTTAGTGCGTTGTCAAAGCCCGCTTTTGTACCATCCGCATCCATCGATGTCAAGAGAATTTCTCCAGCACCACGTTCATAAACTTCTTTTGCCCAAGAGACAGCATCAATACCCGTATCGATACGACCGCCGTTGAGAAAAATATGCCATCCCTCCTCCGTACGTTTCGCGTCAATCGCCACAACAATACATTGCGATCCGAAACGTTTCGCCGCTTCGTCTATAAAATCAGGATTTCGCACAGCCGCAGAATTGATACTGACCTTATCGCAACCCACATCTAAAAGTCGATAGATATCATCCAGTTTACGAATACCACCCCCGACCGTCAGAGGAATAAATACCTCTTTAGCTACCGCTTCGACAATATGCACAATCGTATCACGATTTTCATGACTGGCGGTAATATCCAAAAACGTAAGTTCATCCGCTCCTTCTTCATTATAGCGTCTGGCAACTTCAACCGGATCGCCCGCATCACGCAGTCCGACAAAGTTCACCCCTTTCACAACCCTGCCGTTATCGACATCCAGACATGGAATGATCCGTTTTGCGAAATAATCCATCAGTATACTCTCTTCATGAAGTTTTATATGATAGTAACACATTGAGAATAAAAGGAGATTGATACAACATCAGAGAGAAAGGGTGATTGTTCACCGCTTCCTCTCTATTTTATTTTTGAAAAATATTCCTGATAATTGAGTTGATAAGGTGCCTTATCTTCTCCGACATATAATTGACCCGCATCGATCATCACAATACTCTTTTCAATCTTTCCAAACTGAGGAATCTCATCATTGCTAAACGCACCTTTTACGATTTCAAAACCGGTTACAGACGTTGTCACTTTAGTTGCTTTTTTGCCGTCAGCGGTGGTGATATCTTCACCAAGCGTATACCGATAAGAAACATCAAGATGCTTCATGATATCTCGTTCCTTGCAACCGATATCATCATACCTATATTCGCTTCTGGTTAATTTCTCTTTTGTAAAGTTCAATACACTTTTTTCAGAAGTGTTGCCCTGTAAATTCCGACACTGTGTTTCCCATGTCCCTTTTAATTTTGAAGTGGTTACGGCTTGAGAGTCACCGCTACCGCATCCGTTTAGCAATAGAGTCGTGATCACTATAAATGAGTAAAATAGTTTTCGTTGTATCGGCATTTCTCTTTCCTTGGCGTTTTTCTCTTCTGACTATCATAGCATAAATT
>WGAE01000115.1 GCA_015489185.1 Campylobacterales bacterium | reverse complement strand
TGAGGAATACATAAAAGAGGGTTAATCCGGTTGCAATCATTACAAAAGGTTTTGCGACCGCTTTTTTGCTGATACCGAGTGCATAAAGAGATACAAGTTCATTGGTTTTGATGATTTGCAGCATTGCAAGTAAAAGTGCGAATATCAGGGCAAGTGGAATCGTAAAGCCGATATACTCTAGAAATTTGTTAACGGTATAGAGGATCTGCAGGTTTGCCGAATCGGGAAGTCTTTTGAAGTTTTTTAAAAGATCAAACCCAACGAAAAAGAGCTCCAGAGCAATGAACAACAAAAGTATCTTTTTCAGATAGAGTCTGGTCAAAAATTTTTGATAGAGTTTCATAATCACATTCCGGCACAGTAGTTTGTTTTGGCAGGGTATCGGTTTTGTGCAGTCGCAAGATCGTTTTTTGTAAGTGCCAGTGTGATTTCCGCTGCTTTGTCAATGACAACGTTTACGCAGGACCACTCCTCTTTTGTAAAATCACTCAGCACGTGCTTGATCACATCTCTTCCGGCGGGAGGTCTTGAAATGCCGATGCGCACCCTGTTGTAATCGTTTCCGATCAAAGTATCGATTGATTTAAGCCCGTTATGCCCGCCGCTGGAGCCTCCGTGTTTGATTTTGATACGCCCAAGTTCGATATCGAGTTCGTCATGAACAACAATAATGTGTTCAGGTTTATAGTAGCGGGAGACGGCAAGGACACTCTCTCCCGAAAGGTTCATGAAAGTCATCGGCTTGAGTAGCAGAAGATTTCCCTTTTTAAAAAGTGTGCCTTTAAATGTACTTTTGGAGATGTTTTGTGCGTTGAGGTCGTTGACGAGTTTGTCAACGACCATAAAACCGATGTTATGTCGGTTATTTCGATATTTGTCGGTGGGGTTCCCTAAGCCGACTATAAGTGTCATGCGTAGATTATTTCGCTTTGATCACACCGACGACGGAAACTCTGTCAGCTTCCATAATTTTAACATTTTCAGGTACGGTAATATCCCGAACCAGAATCGAATCGCCGACATCCAGATCAGTGACATCGAGTTCGAAAACATTTGGCAGATCTTTACCCGCACATTTGACGAGCAGTCTCTTTTTGGAGTAGATCAAAACACCTTTGTTTTTTAATCCTTTCGGTGTACCTACCGCTTTGACCGGTACGAGATATTTGGAGACGACATCGTCCTGAACGACACGAAGGTCAACATGAAGCAACTGCATCGTTACAGGATCTTTCTGATACTCCTGAATTACGACTTTATATTCGTTGCCGCCTACTTTTACGGGGAATGCGAGTGTCTCTTTGTTTCTGACGGCTTTGATGAATTCGTTGCTTTTGAAAGCCGCATTGATATTCTCGATCCCTTTGGCGTAAATGTTGGCGATTAGATAACCATCTCGTCTCAAAGCCTTGGTGGCTTTTTTGCCGATACTCTCTCTAACGATACCTTCTAACATAGGTTTTTCCTTTATTGATGTGAATATTGTGCCATTACCGCGTACGGTAATAAGGGGGCGATTATAGTCAAAACAAGCTGAAAAACCTCTTTATTCCGCATTTGTTTCGATTTTCAGATCGATCATCGCGTCTTCAAGTCTCGGTTGTGCGATACTGCGATGGTTGAAGTTGTCGATCTGCATTTTCAGATCACCGCGGTTGGAAGCGTTCAGGAGTGCCTCCTCCTCGCTGATTCTGCCCTGTGCGTAGAGTTCCAGCAGTGCCTGATCGAATGTCTGTGTGCCGTAGATATCTTTTCCATCCGCGATTGCATCGGTGATTTCACTGTCTCTGCCCTCGGCGATGAGCGATTCGATACGTGCGTTACGGAAGAGAATTTCGATCGCGGCGGCACGTTTGCCGTCTTTGGTTTTGACCAGTCGCTGTGAGAGAACTCCCTGAAGTGTTGCTGCGAGAGACATACGTATCTTGTTTTGTTCGTTACCCGGGAACATGCCGATAATACGGTTGATCGTATCTTTCGCGTCGAGGGTGTGGAGTGTAGAGAGGACAAGGTGCCCGGTTTCAGCGGCGTGCATCGCCGTTTCAATCGTCTCCATATCACGCATTTCACCTACGAGGATGATGTCCGGATCTTCCCGCAGTGCGGCACGTAGTGCGGTAGAGAAATCAAGGGCATCCTGACCGATCGCACGTTGATTGACCAGTGACATTTTATCCTGATAGACAAATTCGATCGGATCTTCGATCGTAATGATATGTTTACGGTAACGACGGTTGACTTCGTCAATAATCGATGCGAGTGTTGTTGACTTACCGCTTCCGGTCGGTCCGGTTACAAGGACCAGTCCCCGTTTAAGATCCAGCAGTTTACGAATACTTTGCGGAAGTTTGAGCTCTTCCATTGTCGGAATTTTGACGGGAATGACACGAAAAACGGCGGAAACACCTTCTGTTTGAAAGAAGATATTACCGCGAAACCGGTAGTGTTCGTTGAGTTTGAAGTTGAAATCGACACTCTTTTTTTCGACCAGTTCGGCAAAACGACTGCGCAGCAGCTCTTTGGCA
>WGAE01000114.1 GCA_015489185.1 Campylobacterales bacterium | reverse complement strand
GTAGCGATGATTCCCGCCGGATATCTCGCTTCGACAGGTAAAATGAATCTTGTTGTCGCCATCCTGACGGGAACAGCCGGCTCACTCTTTGGCGCACTCTTCAACTATTACCTGGCAATTCGCTTTGGAAGAGGCTTTTTAATCAAATACGGAAAATATTTCTTTATCTCTGAAGAGACCATCGAAAAAGTAGAGCGTTTTTTTAAGGAACATGGTCACATTTCCACCTTCTCCGGCAGGCTTATTCCGGCTGTGCGGCAATATATCTCTTTCCCGGCAGGTCTGGCAAAAATGGATTTAAAAGAGTTCTCTTTCTATACGGTCCTTGGTGCAGGTCTTTGGAGCACTATCCTGGCACTGATCGGATACTTTGTGGGAAAAAATGAAACACTCGTGCATCAATATACACGCCAGATTTCAATTATTTTAATTGTTTCGGTTGCACTGCTGATATTTCTTTATATCAAAAAGCAAAAGAAAATAAATTAATTTTCAAATTATATATTTCTGATATAATCAGAAAAAAAGCGAGGCATAGACTATGAAAAAATTGATGCTATCTCTTGGAGCTTCTCTTTTCACGCTTCTTCTCTTTGTGGCATGCGGTGGCGGAGGCGGAAACGATACAGGAAACAATGAAGGCGGCAATATCGACAATGTCGTCGTAGATCCGCAAGCCTACTATATCGATTCGGTCAACGGCAATGACGCCAACGACGGAAAAACACCGCAAACCGCATGGAAAACACTTGCAAAACTCAATTCGATTACTATCAATGCGGGTAACAAACTACTGTTTCGCACAGGACAAAAGTGGTACGGTAAACTGGAAATCAAAAGCAGCGGTACACAAGAAAATCCTATCGTCATAGGTTCATACGGAACAGGGGCAAAACCGATCCTCTCCGCACTGGGAACCGTCCAAATCCGTGAAAATAACCATAACGGACAAGCAGAAGATAACGAGTGGATCCCATATAACGCTACCGGAAATGAGGGAATCGGGATACAGTTCAAAGAACCGGTCAACGATCCGAACAATACTTGGATCGCTATGATTTTGAACGAGCACCCCTATCGTATCAAAATCAACGGCAAAGAGGTTGTCGGCGCCTTTGACTCTACAGAGTTGGGACCACAATTCAAATGGCACTACAATATCGACAAAGGTGGAACGGTATTCTACTATTACGGAAATGATAAACCGAACCAAATTGAAACCAATGTACTCAATACCCCGCTTTATATCCACGATAATGCATGGGTAACCGTTGAAAATATTGAACTTGAAGGCGGATACGTTGCGGGCGTTTTTGTTGAAAAGGCAAACCATATCACACTTCGCAATGTCACGACCGGGAATATGGCAAAACAAGGTATCTATGTACTGGCTACCAATGCTTCCGCAAAAGATATCAAAATCGAAAACTGTACGGTTGATTCGCACTATACCGTCGACTACTCAATGGCAACACCAAACCTTGAAAAAAACGGCAGAACAACGACTACCAGAGGAGCACCGGAGGGAATCTTCTTTTCAGGGGGCATACAGGACTCCGTGATTTCCGGAAACTCCATCAAAAACTGGACACATGCCAACATCAATATGAGTACGGAAAACGATGAAGTACTGGCAAACAACAAAGTTTACGGAAACACCCTTACCGCACCGGATGTCGCATACGGAGGACGCATAGGTCTGGATGGCAAAAATGCCTATAGCAACGAATTTTACAACAACACAATCGACAACATCAAAGCACCGATCCAGTTCAACGGTCATGACAACAGTTTCCACAACAATACTGTAAAAAATGTCAAAACTTCACCGCTTAAACCTCAAGAGACAGGGTTTGCGATACTTGTCCAGGCATACTCTTCTCCGGTATACAATATTCGCATTGTAGATAACGTGTTTGAAAACATAGCAAAACAACCGCCGATTGTCATATCAGAGAATAATCAGTATCGTTTGGAAAATATTACAACCGAACCTAATACGATCCGCTAAAACTGAAGCGGATCTTAACGTAGATTAGACTAAAATAGTTTCATGATCAAAACTATTTTAGCGCTAATCGCTCTGACCGTCTCGCTCCTTGCAAAAACAAACGTCTGCGTCTCAATCCCTCCACAAGCTTATTTTGTCAAAAAGATCGCAGGAAATCAGGCAAATGTGACGATACTCGTTCCACCTGGCACTTCTCCTGCCACATATACTCCGCGCCCTGCTCAAATGCGGGCAATCAAAAACGCTTCACTCTATTTCACGATCGGTGTTCCTTTTGAAAAGAACTGGTTACAACGCTTCAAAAGTATCAACCCTTCTATGACGATCGTCGATATGGCAGCAGGAATCCACAAGCGACCAATGCAACATGCAATCAATGAAAAAACGCAAAGACATGAACATAATCATCACCACGGAAGCCTCGACCCTCATGTATGGCTTAGTCCCACACTTGCCAAAACACTCGCAAAAAATACACTGGTAGCGCTAAGTAAAGCAGATCCAGACCATTCGCCGCTTTTCAAAAAGAACTATCACACACTTTTACAAAAGAGCGAAACACTGCAGAGACGCATCAGACAACAACTCGAAAATCTTCCTCAAAAAACCTTTATCGTATTTCACCCTTCATTCGGCTATTTTGCCGATGAATTCGGTCTCAGGCAGGTTGCGATCGAACATGAAGGGAAGAAACCGAGCCTGCGCTATCTCAAACAGGTCATCGATTTTGCAAAAAGACACCATATCAAGACCGTTTTTACCGAACCGCAGTTTTCACGAAAAAGCGCCCGCTACATCGCAAAGCAGATCGGTGGGCAGGTTGTGGATATCGACCCTCTCTCCGAAGCCTGGGAGACAAATCTTTTGAAAATAGCGGATAGCCTTGAAAAAGCAAGTCGTCATCAGCGTTAGAGATGTTTCGTTCTCTTACGGTTCTCATGAAGTGTTAAAAGATATCAATCTGGAAGTTTTCGAAGGAGACTATATCGCCGTTATCGGTCCAAACGGCGGGGGGAAGACCACCTTTACAAAACTTTTGCTTGGACTGCTTCAACCGCAAAAAGGAACCATTCGCATCTTTGGGAAACCGGTTCTTGAAGCAAGAACCGAGATCGGATATCTGCCGCAGTACATTAACTTCAATATGGATATGCCGCTGACAGTTTTTGATATCGTGCTTCAGGGAAGGCTGCGCCCCGGCAAGCTTTTCTACTCCAAAGAAGATAAGGCAATTGCGGCAAAACAGCTTGAAAAGATGAAAATCACACACCTTCAAAACCGAAAAATCAAAGAGCTTTCAGGAGGCCAGCGTCAGCGGGTGCTGCTTGCACGCGCACTGGCGAAAGAACCTAAAATTTTGATTCTCGACGAGCCGACCGCTTCGATCGATCCGGAGGGGCAAAAAGAGATCTATGCACTTCTAAAAGAACTCGATCAGACAAAAATTATTGTCAGTCATGATATTCAGGTACTTTTTGAGGGTGTTAACAGGGTCGCACATATCAACAAAACCCTTTATCTTCATGAAGACATTGATACCTCTATCGACAGAAACACGGAACATTTCTGTGAACTTGAACTGCTTGAATATATCAAGGGGCATAGATGTTCGAACTGATGCAAACCCCTGTTTTGGCGGCTCTGCTTCTTTCTGTAGCCATCGGGATTATCGGCTCTTTTATGTTGATCAACCGTTCCCAGTTTATTGCCGCGGCGATTGCACACGGAAGCTACGGAGGTATCGGTATCGCGCTTTATTTCGGTATCTCACTGTTACTCAGCACTACGCTTTTTGCCGTCGCACTTGCACTTTTGCTGGGATATATTACTTATCATGATCGTTATCGAAGCGATACGCTCATCGGTGTCATCTGGGCGGTCGGGATGAGTATCGGAATCATCTTCGTCGACTTGACCCCCGGTTACCATCCTGACATGATGAGTTTTCTTTTCGGTGATATCCTGATGGTTCCAAAAGAGGATTTATACTTTATGGGATTGATTGATCTTATATTGATCATCTCGCTCATTTTCGGATATCCTCGCTTTCTGGCAATCTCGTATGATATGAACTTCGCATTGCTCAACGGATTGAACGTTAAAGCGATCTACGCCTGGCTTTTGGTGCTGACCGCCTTGACAATTGTGATGAGCATCCGAAGTGTCGGACTCATACTGGTTATCGCCCTTTTTAGCATTCCACCGTTCATTGCGGAAAAATTTACAGCAAACTTTATTTTAATGATGGTCGTTTCGGGAGTACTTGGGTTTCTCTTTGCACTGGCGGGTCTTTTTATCTCTTACCGTTTCGACACATCCGCCACGGCAACCATCATACTTGTCGCGGCACTCTTCTTTTTTATTGCATTACCTTTTCGCAAAGGAGGTTAGTATGAAAGGTATCGGTATCGCTTTGTCGATCGGGCTATTATTTTTTCTGCTTGCATTCGCTTTTTTCACACCACAACACGCTTTGCTGATCGCCATTGTTGCAATGCTGGTCACCCTCTGGACCAACGGTGCACTGCCACTTGGTGTCGTCTCGCTACTTCCTATCATCCTCTTTCCTGCACTGGGAATACTTGATGTCAAGGCGGTGGCTCCAAATTACTCTAAAACAATCATTTTTCTCTTTATCGGCGGTTTTATGATGGCAATTGCGGTAGAGAAGATCGGTCTGCATAAATATTTCAGCGCCAAACTACTCTCTTTTTTCCCTAACACCGCAACAGGTATTATCTATGCACTGGCAATTACAGCAGCACTGTTAAGTGCAGTACTTTCCAATACCACCATCACCTTGATGTTGCTTCCTATCGGTTTATATCTGACGGAAAATACAAAACTCAAAGTACGTTTTCTCCTTGCAATCGCCTACGGTGCAAGTATTGGCGGAATCATTACACCGATCGGCACGCCTCCCAATATGCTCTTGCTCGGCTTTCTGGAAGAGCACGGGATCAATGGCCCCTCTTTCGGTAAGTGGATACTTCTTGTCGCACCAGTCGCTGCAACAATGCTTTTGGCTGTTCCCTGGATTTTATCCAGAAGTGTCAAAAACGAGAGTGTTCATGAAATAGACCGTTCTATCCCCCTTTTGGATGCAACACAAAAACGTCTGGTTTATATTCTTGTTGCACTTGCAGTTTTGCTACTGATCAACACCCCTGTTAAACCGTGGTATCCGGGGCTCGGATTAAATGAAAAACTGATCCTTTTGGGGTTTGGATTGTTGATGTTCTTTCCAAAAATCGGTTTTTTAACCTGGGAAGATACACGTGATCTGCCATATGAGATCATTTTTCTGTTCGGTGCGGGTTTTAGCATCGCCGCGGCATTTACCAAAACCGGGCTAGCCGCTGAAATTGCTCATAAAATCGCTTTTATTTCACATATGCCGTTTTTTTGGATGTTACTTTTGGTTGCACTTTTTGTCAGCTTTTCAACAGAAGTTACCTCCAATACGGCACTCACATCGATCGCATTACCTGTCTTTTACGAATTTGCCCAAAACATGGGACATAACGGGATCGTCTTGATGATGGTTGCGACAATCGCCGCCAGTTATGCTTTTATGTTGCCGATCGCCACACCGCCCAATGCGATTGTCATGAGTTCTCGTGTCATCAAAGTAAAAGAGATGGCAAAAGTAGGTGTTATCGCAAACTTTATCGGCATTTTTGTCGTTGCTGTCGTCGGATATTTGCTCTGGTAAAAGGCAGAAAAAAAAGGGGGGAGAAAAAAATGCATTCAGGATGAGTCGCCTAAGCGACCCACCTGAAGTGTTTCACACAAATGCGGGATTAGAATTTGTATGTAGCGTAAACTTGGATGTCGTTGTTAGAAGAACCACCATCAAGTTTCGCATTGATGTACGCAAGTGTCAGGTTCAGGTTACCCAAATCTTTACCTGCAGTAACAGCAACTTCTGTCAAATCACCAGCGTTACCGCCTGCTTTATCGGCATCTGTATAGTAGAGACCGAAGCTTGCAAGATCTTTAACATCGTAAGTTGCGGTAATGTTATATGCTGTAGTATCTGCAGCACCGACTCTGCCGTAATTCCACCATGCTTCTGTATAAAGTTTTGATTGAGAACCGTCAAGGTTGTTTGCAGTCAAGAGATCTTTATCCATATCGGAATATGCAGCGCTCAGACCGAGACCTTCGTAGTTATAACCGATTTTAACGGCATAACCGCCACCTGTGCTACCACCGTTTGGATCAGTGTAGACATATTGTGCACCCAGTCCGAAACCTTGGTAAGAACCGTCAGCTTGCAACCAGGCAACTTTCGCTACTTTTGGAGCAATATAGTACCATGCTTGTGCCGCGACACCAGGAATTGCTTTTGTAACAGCACCGAACGCATATGCACCTTCGTTAGTCAAAAATCTGTTGAATGCATCGTCGCTGATACTATCAGTATGTACAAGATCACCAACAACGAAGTTATTTGTGTTGTTCAATCTGTCAACAACATCACGACCGTTGCTTCTTCCAACCCAAGCAGCAACCAATGTCGTATCTACGATATCATTGTTAACCGCAACAGCTGCATCAAACGTATTTTTCGCAATGTTCCAAGTCTCAGTAAATACCATTGGAGTATCAAGTGCCTGGCGACCAAGAACCATTACAGTATTGGAAATACCGTTCAAAGGATGGAATGCAAGATTTAATGTATCAATCCAGATACCGTCATTCAGATCTTTACCACCAACAAAGTTTTTAGCGGTTGTATGGCTTGAAAGTGTTTGACCAACCCATGTATTAGATACTAATGTATCTTCGAGGCCCATTGAAGTGACACCTGTCACACCATAGTTCAATGTAACACAAGTATCGCATGCACCAACTGCAGCAGCACCATGCAGTTCAATTGCGGCATTACCGTATGCACCGCCTTTGTCAAACAGATCATTTGTTCCGGCATCAGTTGTGCCATAGAACAATTTTGCGCTTCCACCAAAGCTTTTAGACTTGATGTCTGCCTGAGCTGCCGTTGCAATCAGTGCGATTGCTGCTAAACTTAAAGTAATTTTCTTCATTCGTATTCTCCTCTTGTTTTAGAATGCAATTGAATTATACTTGATCTTACCTTATAAAAAAGCTTAATTTTTTGTACATTTAGAAAATTTTAGTAAATAAAGTGTAAATAAAATAACAAATTTTTAATAATTTATATTTTTTATAAATTATTATTCTAGTTTTTCACTCCAATTAGTTAAATATAATAAAGATGAGAGAAAAATATTGTTTTCATTTTCGTATGAGGAGATACATTGTTAATATTTCGAATAAAGCAAAGAAAAAATACGTGGTATCCGTAGCCCGTTGATGAAATATTTTGCAAAAGTGGCCGGGAGAGTGAGATTCGAACTCACGGAGGTGTTACCCTCGCCGGTTTTCAAGACCGGTGCATTCAACCGCTCTGCCATCTCCCGGTAAAAAAATATTTGGAGGCGACACCCGGATTCGAACCGGGGATCAGGGCTTTGCAGGCCCGTGCCTTAGCCACTTGGCTATGTCGCC
>WGAE01000113.1 GCA_015489185.1 Campylobacterales bacterium | reverse complement strand
GTTCATGAAGTTCGTTTTTACGGGTAAAGTCGGTTAACTTTGCAAAAAATGCGGTTGCCTCCTCGCTTTCTCCGGTTAGTAACAGCAGTTCATATTTTTGTAACATAAAACGTAGTTTGCGGTGCGGATCGGGTTTGTTTTCATATTCGATATAGTTCAGGATACGTGTGATGATTGCCAGCCGTTCCTGAGGAAATTTCGAAAGCGGATAGAGTGCAAGCGATGCTTCCGCACACGTGATCGCATCTTCGTATGCTTTTGCTTTGCTGTGATAAAACTCGAGATCTTTGAACGCCAGGCGTTTGAACCTCAGATTGTCGGTTTGTTGCGCCCGGTTGCGTCTCAGATCGATGATCGCTTTCTCTTTCTGACGTTGTCCGGTTTTTTGATAGAAGCGCATCAGCGTATAGGTGTGCATTTCGATCATCTCTTCGGCTCCTTTGCCGCTACTGAGTGCGATATCTACCCCTTTGCGATAAAAGGTTTCCGCTTTTTGGGGATCGTGACACTTTTCAAATAAGTAGTCCGCAAGAAATTTATATCCCTTTGCCAGTCGAAAGTCATCTCCCAGTTTTTGTCGAAGCCGCAGCTGATCATAATAACACGCCAGTACCTTTTCTCTGTCGCCGATACGCTCATAAAGATCCGCCAGTTTTCCGTAGACGGTATCGATACGTGCCGGATCGCCCGCCTCTTCGTAGCGCTTTATGATCTCATAAAGCAGTGATTGCGCGGTATCGTACGCTTTACGGCTGATATAGATTTGAACGCACTCGCTCATCGTCTCCGCCGCTTCATGTGTATGTCCCGTCATACGGTAAAATTCGATCGCTTTTTGGAGCCAGTGCAGTTTTTCTTCATATTTTTTACCGCAAAGTTTTGCGCGAAAACGGCATAGTTGCGCCGCTTTCAAACGGTCACCGCCGTGATCTGAAAGGAGTTTGATCGCCTTTTCATAATAAGCGACGGCTTTTGGCGTCTCTTTGTCTATTTTGGTGTAAAAAAATGCCGCTTTCTGGAGATCCGATACATGCCTTGAAAGTTCCATCTGTTCTGAAAGAGAGACAAGACGATCAAGCATTTTTTGTGCGTCGCTGTAACGTTTGGATGAGCGATAAATCAGATAGGCGTGCAGGGTCAAATGCCAGCGTTGAATCTCACTCTCCGCCCGCTCATACGCTTCAAGCAGTAAAACCTCCGCTTCATGAGGATAATTTTGGATCAAAATTTTTGCCATGACGGGATATTTGTCCATCATCTCTTCTGTATCACTTCGCAGCGTTTCCAACAGTGCCGTGACATCCGCATGTGTTTTGGATGCGGCGGCGATCTCCAGTTGCGCCAGCAGTCGCAGTGTTTGATCATCCGAATTTCGAAAAGTGGTATCGGGGCAGTGTCGGATCAGTGTCTTGTATTCGTTGCGAACGATCGGCGACCATTTGCCGTAAAATGTGATGAATATTTTGATTGTCTCTTTTACAACTTCACAAGCCCGGTCAATCTCTTCAAGTTTAAAAAGAATTTGTGATAGTCCGCGATAACTTTTGCCTAGTTCAATATGGTCGGCTGCCAGTATGCTTTTTTTGATTTCGACGGCTTTGATGAAACTTCGGCGTGCTTCGTCGTATCGTTTCATATCACGTTGCAGATAGCCGAGTTTATCATAAATTCTTGCCTGAAGCAGGGTGTCGTCTGTGAAGTTGAGTGCCGTAAAAAGTGCACTTTGTGCGGGGAAAAACTCCCGGCGTTTACGCAGAAGATTTGCCAGCTCAATGTAGGCTCTACTTTTAAGCGCGGCGGTATCGCTTTTTTGAATCACTTTCAACAGTGCTTTTTCAGATTTTTTAAGTAACCGTTCCCGCTCTTTCATACGCACTTTGGTTTCGGTATAGATCAGGTTTTTTTTGGTATGTAAATAAGCGATATCATCCAGCAGGTCAATCGGTACAACCGTATGATCCAGTTCGTCGACGCGCGCTTTGAGTGCTTCGTAATCATCCATATCGATATGCAGCAGTGCCAGTTCAATCATGAAGTGAATTTTCACTCTGCTGTTACGGATATGTGCCAGTGCATCTTGATAAAGCTGAACAAGAAGCCGGTAATTTCCGTCGTAATAGAGTCTCTTTTGAATCGGATCAAACCATGTTTCGATCTGTGATTCGTTTGCAAAAGCGAAGAGATGATAGATCGCGTTTTGCAATATTTTTGCGTCTAGGGGTCGGTCGTCTCTGATCGTCTCTTTGATTTTCTCATCATAGAAGGTAAAGACGATTTCATGAAGTGTTTTTAATCTTTCCGGGGCGATGTGTGTTTCAAAACTTCGGCGCATCAGATCGTGCATTGTGTAACGTGCCTCTTTTTGCGTAAAAAAGGAGTAGGAGACAAGTTGTTCGAAAATCAGTTGCGAATAGCCGATGCCGGCTTTTTGTGTAAAATATGTGCGTAAAGTGCACGGTCGAAATCGCGGGTGACGGAG
>WGAE01000112.1 GCA_015489185.1 Campylobacterales bacterium | reverse complement strand
GTATTACAACTATTTAAGTCTCCGGTTTTTAGTCCACGATAAAACCAATACATACGCTGTTTGGAAGAGCCGTGTGTGAAACTGTCGGGCATCACATATCCGGTCGTTTGTTGCTGAATTTTGTCATCACCGATCGCACTTGCGGCATTAAGCGCTTCATCGATATCGCCCTGTTCCAGCATATGTTTCATTTTCTGAGCATGATGTGCCCAGACTCCGGCGTAACAATCCGCCTGTAACTCCACTTTTACCTGCAGTTTATTCTGTCCGGCACGTCCGAAACTACGCTGCTTTGCCATCTCGACTTTCTGCAACGTTCCTTCGAGATTTTGAATATGATGTCCCACTTCATGTGCCAGCACATATGCCTGTGCAAAGTCACCCGTCGCACCGAAGCGCTCTCTGAGTTCGTCAAAAAAACCTAAATCAACATAAATTTTCTGATCGTTTGGACAATAAAACGGTCCCATCTGCGCCTGAGCAAAACCGCAACCGCTTCTGGTACTGCCACGATACAAAACCATCACAGGTGGTTGATATCGATATCCCGCCTGTTTGAAAATGGCACTCCAGACATCTTCCGTATCCGCCAGGACAGTTTTCATAAAGTCCGCTTCTTCATCATCCTTCTGTTTCTGTGCCTTGGTCGTCGGTGCATGCTGCGCGCCTCCGCCCAACATCGCCAGAGGATTGAATCCGCTAAAATAGGCAAACGCCCCGATCGCCAGCACCAAAAGTCCCAGTTTGCTACGCAATAACGGTTTAATAAGTGGATAAAGGAAAAAGAGCGTTTGCAAAGAGGGCATGCGAAAACCGCGTCCGCCACCCGAACTTGCACGCCTGTCTTCAACATTTGTACTTTTACGTCTGTCACGCCACTTCATAAAAACTTCCTTTAAAATTCTGTTTTGCGGTAAATACTAACACAACTCCTTTTGTATTTAACTCAAAGCGCAAAACTCTCCCTTCTCTTTATCTTTGTAGACATTGTTATATAAAAAGATCTGTCCGTTCATTGCCAGATAGACCCCGGCAGGGAGGTAGGCGTTGAGTGCACCGAATGCCGTACCAACATTAAAAAGTGCATCGGAACCTTTAAAACCGAAGGGGATCATTGCACCTGTCAGCACAATCATCTTATCTTTGATCTCTGCAAGTTTGAAAGCGGTTTCGATCATTGTATCGGTACCATGTGTAATCAAAATTTTTTGTGCGGTGGTAGTGAGACAGGACTGATAGATAATCTCTCTATCCACATCATCCATCTCAAGCGAATCTTTGAGCATCAGCGTCTCAATCTCCACTTCTTCGGTACATCTGCCTTCTGTCAGTATCTTTTGCAGATGGTCCGCATCAAAATCAAGCTGTCCGCTTATCGGGTCGTATCGTTTGGCGATCGTTCCTCCGGTAATAAAAATCTGAATCTGCACCTCTTGTTCTCCTTTTTTTCTCAATAATCGGATTCCCATACAACATCCGTCTGTTGTCAATTACTCAGATATGATACTGGTATCTTCCTGTTCATCAATATACGCCAGTTTGCGCAGTCGTTCTTTATAGGCTTCGACATCGCATCTTTCAATATCCGTGACACCATCTTCATACGCTGCTTTTGCAACCGCTGAGGCAACCCAGATCATTACCTCCTTGCTAAACGGCGTCGGGATGATGTGGTCTGGACCGAACTCGAGATCGGGATTATTGTATGCCGCCTTGACGTAATAGGGCACCGGCTCTTTTGCCAAATCCGCCAATGCACGTGCCGCCGCAATTTTCATATTTTCGGTGATCTTTTTGGCACCGACATCGAGCGCCCCTCTGAAAATAGAGGGAAATCCCAGTACATTGTTGACCTGATTTGGAAAATCACTACGTCCCGTACCAACAATAATATCGGGACGTACCTCTTTAACCTCAGCAGGCGTGATCTCAGGCGTAGGATTGGCGCAAGCAAAAATGATGGCGTCTTTTGCCATCGTCTTGACCATCTCCTGTGTCACCAGTCTGGGACCGCTCAGTCCAAGTAGCATATCTGCACCTTTGATGGCATCAGCAAGTGTTTCATCTGGCGTATCGATTGCAAATTCTGCTTTATAAATGTTTAAATCATTTCGTCTGGTATTGATCACCCCTTTGGAATCAACCAATACAATATGTTTTGCACCCATATTCCGATACATCCTTCCGCTTGCAATACCTGCCGCTCCGGCACCGATGATGACAATTTTGATATCTTCGAGCTTTTTGCCCGTAAGTTCCAATGCATTGAGCAATCCTGCGGCGGTAATGATCGCTGTACCGTGCTGATCGTCATGAAAAACGGGAATATTCACCCGCTCCTGAAGCCGCTTTTCTATTTCAAAACACTCCGGTGCCTTGATATCTTCCAGATTGATTCCTCCGTATGTATCACTGATAGCAACACAAACTTCTACAATCTTATCGACATCATGAACATTCAGTTCCACATCGACGGCATCTACTTTGCCAAATTTTTTAAACAGAACCGCTTTTCCCTCCATCACCGGTTTGCCCGCCAGCGCACCGATATTTCCAAGCCCTAGCACAGCACTCCCGTCGGTAATGACCGCCACCAGATTTCGTTTGTTCGTATATTTATACGCCTGTGTCGGCTCTTTTTCTATCTCCAGACATGGGTACGCCACTCCAGGCGTATATGCCATAGAGAGCTCTTTTTGGGTATTGCACGGTTTGGTTAATTCCGTACCGATTTTCCCTCCTTCATGATAAGCCAGCGATTCTTTGCGAAAGTCTTCCATCTTCAGTCTCCTTGATTTACTTAAGAAACGCTTCTATTTTGTGTGAAAATAGTGTATCAGCGCTTCTATTCTGCGTACCGCCTCCTCTTTGCCCACAATACTAAGCACATCATATACCGACGGGCTTACGGCACTTCCAACCATCGCAATGCGGATCGGTTGCGCAAGCTGTTTCATCTTCAATCCCTCTTTTTCCATAAACGCTTTGGTGACCTGTTCAAAATCAACAGGCAAGTGCAACGGAGATTCACTGATATTCAGATACGCCGCATACTTTCGTAAAATTTCGATCGCCTCCTCGTTGATAAACTTTTTCATCGCTTTTTCATCATAACTTTGCGGCGCCTCCAAAATCGCCCGTGCCATTTCGGAAAACTCTACAAGTGTTTTTGCCCGATCTCTGAGCGCATCGACCAGAATCTCCTTTTTATCATGATCTTCAATATTCACATCAAACGCTTTCAACTCTTCAATCAGGCGCTCATACGAAGCATTTTTGATATAGTGTGCGTTTAACCAGAGTAGTTTTTGGGCATTGTATGCCGAAGCGGACTTGTTAATCTCTTTGGGATCAAACAGCTCCAGCATCTCCTGAAAAGAGAAGATCTCCTGATCCCCGTGACTCCACCCCAGTCTAACCAGAAAATTGAGCAACGCTTCGGGTAAATATCCCATACGCTTGTACTCCATCACATCCATCGCACCGTCACGTTTGGAGAGCTTTTTACCGCTGGGATTGAGAATCATCGGGACATGATAGAACTTGGGAATATCAAATCCCAGTGACTGATAGACGACAATCTGTTTAGGTGTATTTGAAAGGTGATCATCCCCGCGGATAATCTCGTTTACTCCCATCAGCGCATCATCGATTGCAACAACAAAATTATATGTCGGTGTACCGTCCGCTCTGGCAATGATGAAGTCGTCAAGTACATCTTCAACCCGAAAAGAGACCGTCCCCTTGATACCATCTTCAAACGTAATCGTTCCCGATTGCGGCGCTTTGATGCGGACAACCGGATCGACACCCTCAGGGGGCGTACCGGTAAAATCTCTGTAACGCCCGTCATATCTGGGTCTCTCTTTGCGTGCCTGCTGCTCTTTGCGTAATGCATCCAATTCTTCTTTTGTCATATAGCAGTAGTAGGCTTTTCCTTCATCCAGCAATTGCCGGATATATTTTTTATAGATATCGAATCTCTGGGATTGATAGATGATTTCGTCGTCATGAGAAAGCCCTACCCAACGAAACGCCTCCTCGATCGCTTCGGCAGCTTCCTGCGAGTTTCGTTTGAGATCGGTATCTTCGATACGAAGCAAAAAACGCCCGCTATTCTTGCGTGCCCACAGATAGTTATAGAGTGCGGTTCGAAGCCCCCCGATATGGAGATATCCAGTAGGACTTGGAGCAAATCTTGTCGTCAACATTAATATACCTTTTTTGGGAGCAATTTTAGCATAATGTGCTATAATCTTCAATTATCGAAAATGCAAGGATTTTTGACTATGATAAAATATTTTTTCGCTTTCTGGCTTTTTGTGCTGCCGGTGCTGGCTAAAACCGTCGGAGCGATCGCACTGACGGTCAACGGAAACCCGATAACAACCTGGGAAATCGAGCAACTGCATCAAAAAGCGCATATTCCCAAAGAGGATGCTGTCAACGCACTGATCCAGGAGCGTATCGAAGAGGAGGAGATGCAAAAACAGGGTATCTTCGCCACACCTGCCGAAATCGAAAAACGAATCACACAGATCGCAGCACAAAACAAGCTTACACCTGAACAGTTTGAAAAAGCGTTGCAAAAAGAGGGAAAAACACTGACATCGTTCAAAAAAGAGCTTGCCAAACAGATTAAAAAAGAGAAACTCTATCAGCGCATCCTGGCAGGCAAACTGAAAAAACCGACAGAAGCACAAATACGTGAATATTACGAGTCACATAAAAAGATGTTCACAATTCCCGGAAAAGTCAAAATCCAGGAATATCTCTCAAACGATCCGCGCGCACTGCAGGCGATTTTGATGCAACCTATGCTAATGCTACCCAATGTCAAAATCACACCACGTACACTCGATCCCCGTAAAACCAATCCACAGCTGATGCAACTGATTTTAGAAACACCGACCCGTAAATTTACCCAAATTATCAAGCTTGGAAAAGATAAATATGCCATGTTTTTCGTGCAGCACAAAGGCAAAGCGGTAACGGCACCTTTTGAACAGGTCAAACAGAATATTATGCTGCGTTTGATGAAAGAGCAGGAGCAGGCACAGTTGATTGCCTATTTTGAAAAGAAAAAATCGGAAGCGGACATCAAAGTCATCAGAAAACCTTAACGAAAAAAGGAGTCGCATGTATCGACTAATCATACTCCTTCTTGCACTGTTTATCGCAAGCGGATGCGGCAGAACCGGCGATCTTAACCAAAATCTCGAAACCAAATCACATGCCAAAATGCGCTTTGTTACAGTCGAGAAAAGTCGTTTTGTACACGGTGACGATCCATTTAGCGGACACTACCAGACAATTGTAAAAACCCTCGACAAGCCTGAAATCTACGCGCATGACGACAAACTGGCACAGGATAGATACTATACTCTTTTTGAAAACGGACGACACAAAGACGAAAGTGTTGTAACCGTCGAAAAGAGCAATAACGAGGTAGAAAACAACGTTCTGCTGTTGCTTGATCTCTCCGGTTCGATCATCGATACCGGCTGCAAAGATGAAACAACCCCGTGCGGACAACTACTCAAAGCTTCTGATGCCTTTATTGACAACATCATCAACCACGGAAAATTCAAAATTGCAATCTACTACTTCAACAGTAAAAAAAACATTATTCCCCTGAATACTCAAACCGAATTTCCAACCGGAAACGCGACGATTCTGAAAAACGCAATCGCACAACTCAAAGATGAAACCTTTATCGAACGCTATCTGAAAGGATACGATAACTCCACAAATCTCTACGGAGCCGTCAAACAGAGCGGTGAAAAGATGTGTAGCTGGATCAACTGTGACGATACCCAAAGTTTTGAAATCGGTTCGATCGTTATTTTCACAGATGGACGGGACCTTGCCAATCTTGTCAGCAAAAAAACGATGCTCAAGTCTCTGAAAAAAAATCTTCAATATTATACGATCGGCATCGGAAATGCGGACAACAAAACACTGATTGAAATCAGCGGCAAAGCACACCATTTCGAAGCGTCACAGGATAATATCGAAAGCGCGTTCGAAGCAACTTACAACTATATTCTTTTTAACAGCAGTTTTTATCGCATCAACTACTGTCCTTCTACACTCGAAGGAAAAGTACGTATCAAAATCAGATTTTATGATCCCGATAACGGCATTAAAGCTGATACACAGGAAGAGACCTTGCATCTCGATCTGACAGACATACGCTGCGATATCTAATCCACTCTTGTATAGATCGCATAATCCCAGAAGTTCCTGACCGGGACTTTTGGGCCTTCATACCCTTTTTCTCGCAATACAGCTGCAATGTGAAGATTGAAGAGCCCGTGTCCAAACAGAATCACATCACCGTTTTTTGCAAATCCAATCAAGACAGACGCCGCTTTCCTTGCTCTTTTTCTGGTCATACGCAACGATTCACCGTGCATTGAAAATCCAGCCAGGGCAAGTAATCTCGACATAAGCAGCCAAGTTTTGGGTTTCAACCGTAGTCGTGTGATGCGTGGATGCGGCGGTATCGCTTCGACAAACAGACTATTTTTGAAAAATTGACGCACTCCGCAACGCTGTGCGGATTCAACAGAGCGGGGAAGGGGACTGCAAAAAACCGTTTTGGCATTTTGCGCCAGAAAAAAGAGCTTGTCGGAAGGATAGCTATCGGTTTTCAGGGACGCATTATCGTAATACTCTAAAAAGGTTTTGATTTCGTCCCCTCCAATACGGGAGTGTATCGTAACATCCGGTTCGCCGTGACGAACCAGTATGATACGATTCATGAGAGATAGTTAGTATCGAAAGTGTTGTTTTGAAAATCGGGATTATCCATCATCGATTTATGAAAATCGATCACCGTTTTGATCCCCTCGACCTGAAACTCCCGCAGCGCTTCGCGCATCTTCGCAATCGCACGCTCTCTTGTCTGTTCATGAACAATCAGTTTTCCGATCATAGAGTCATAAAACTGCGGGACAACATAGCCTTGGTAGGCATGTGAATCTACACGCACATTTCGTCCGCCGGGAACGATCCACCTGGTGATTTTTCCGGGACTTGGGATGAATTTGACCGGATCTTCTGCCGTAATTCTGCACTCGATCGCATGCCCTTCGAGCCTCACCTCATCCTGTGCGAAAAGTTTCTCACCCTCCGCGATGCGAATCATCCATTCAATGATATCGATACCGCTTACCATCTCGCTGACAGGATGCTCTACCTGCAGTCTGGTATTCATCTCCATAAAATAAAAATCCCCGTTTTTATCAACCAGAAATTCAAAAGTACCGGCATTTTCGTAATTGATATATTTAGTCGCTCTGACCGCAGCTTCATGAAGTGCTTTTCGGCGTTCATCATTGAGTACCAGTGCCGGGGACTCCTCGATCAGTTTCTGATGTCTTCTTTGCAGGGAACAGTCCCGTTCTCCAAGATGTACGACGTTTCCGTGTTGATCCGCCAATACCTGCACTTCGACATGTCTTGGATTTTCAATAAATTTTTCCATATACATCGTGCCGTCTCCAAACGCACTGAGTGCTTCGGCGGAAGCGGATAAAAAAGCGTTTTCAACTTCATCTGCACTCTCGATTTTACGCATACCGCGCCCGCCGCCACCCGCCGCTGCCTTGACGATCACGGGGTATCCCATCTCATCGGCCAGAGCTTTTGCTTCTTCTACAGAGTCAATCGCACCGTCACTTCCTGGAATGACCGGTACGCCTGCGGCTTTCATGACATCTTTGGCTTTTGACTTGTCACTCATCAACTGCATCACTTTGACATCAGGACCGATAAATTTGATGTCATGATATTTACAAATTTCGACAAAATCCTGATTTTCACTCAAAAATCCGTATCCGGGAAATATCGCATCACAGCCGCTTACCTCAGCTGCGGAAATAATCGCGGGAATATTCAGATAACTTTGATCGGAACGATCTTTTCCGATACAGATGGAAGCATCCGCATACTGCAAATAGAGTGCGTCTTTATCTGCCTGCGAATAGACGGCAATCGCCTGTTTACCCATCTCTTTGATGGTACGAATTGCACGCAGAGCAATTTCACCTCTGTTTGCAACCAGAATCTTTTCGATCGCCATCAGAGTCTCTCCACTTCAAAAAGCGGCGTCCCGTACTCTACCGGCTGACCGTCTTCGACCAGACGCTTTTTGATCACACAGTCAAATTCGGCTTCGATTTCATTCATAATTTTCATCGCCTCGACAATCCCAACCGTCTGTCCTTTAGCAACTTTATCACCGACTTTGACAAAAGCAGGTGCGCCTGGACTTGGCGCAATATAAAACGTACCAACCATTGGAGAATCAATCGTCTCTGTATTTTCGGATAATGCTGTTTGTGTCTCCTCTGCGGGTTGTGATACAGCCTCATTTGGTAGAGGTACCGACACATTTGTCTGCGGTGCTGTTGCCGCAGCAGCAGAAGTCACAACATTCACACCACCTTTTTCCATCGTAATCGAAAACTCTTTATCGCTGATCTTCAGTTTTGTCAAATCGCTTTCATCAAACAGTGATATCAACTCTTTTATTTCACTATGCTTCATCGACTATCTCCTCAATATTTGCGTAATCATAACGTAAAATTGTTTAGGAGACGACCAATCGGTCGTTGACTAAATATTGCTATGCTATAATCAAAAAAAATATATCAATTAAAAAGCAGGGACCAATGGGGCTGAAATCGGACAAATGGATACGTGAAAAATCTCTGAATGATAAAATGATAGAACCCTTTTGCGAAGAGCAGATAGGTAAAGGGGTTATCAGCTACGGACTGAGCAGTTACGGCTATGATATTCGTGTAGGTAACGAATTCAAAATCTTCACAAATGTCAACTCGACGGTTGTCGATCCCAAAAATTTCGATGAAGGCAATGTTATCGATATTGAAGCGGATGTCGCGATCATTCCGCCAAACTCTTTTGCGCTTGCCCGTACTGTAGAGTATTTCAAAATGCCGGATAACGTACTAGCAATTTGTCTGGGGAAAAGTACCTATGCACGTTGCGGAATCATCGTCAACGTCACACCGTTCGAGCCTGGATTTGAAGGGCACATTACCATTGAGATCTCAAACACGACACCGTTACCCGCCAAAATTTACGCAAATGAGGGTATCGCGCAGGTACTCTTCTTTGAAGGAGATGAACCGTGTGAAGTCACATACGCACATAAAAAAGGGAAATACCAGGCACAAACCGGTATTACCCTTCCAAGAATTTTACGGTAGAGAAGATGCGCTGGCGCAACGTCAAACAGAATAAAATTCCCGAAAAAGAGAAAAAAACGTTTCAGTCTGAGAAGAGTGTACCACAATATCCGTTTGCCGGCGTATTTGACAAACTCAAAGCATTCATCACCGACAGCTTTTTACTGGCAATGCCGATTTTCTATATTGTCATCTACCTGATCATGAACGGTCGTGAGGGATTTAGAGAGCATATGTTGGTCGGATGGCTCTATATATTGATTCCACTTGGCATTATCATCACACTCTTTTATGTCAAAACGGGACAGACTCCGGGATACAAAGCATACGATCTGAAAGTCATCGATATACAGACGGGAGAAAAGCCCGGCTGGATACTGGCGCTGCTTCGTTTTCTCTATTTCAACTTTCTCTTTTTCACCTTTTTCGGACTTTTCGTACCGCTCTTTCGCAAAGATCATCGCGGACTTCATGATCTTTTAAGCGGAACAGCGGTCATTAAAACCACTTCATGAACCGCCGTTTTTTCGATATATCCGCCTTTTTTTTCTTCTTTTTTGCGCTAATCGGCGTTTATGTCATCTTTTTGCCTAAAATCCTGCAAAACTTTCACTATACTTCCGTAGAGATCGGTATCATCTTTTCGATCGCGCCTCTGATGCGTTTTATTACCCCTTTTTTCTTTCTCAGACATTTCAGACTTGATCAAAAAGTTTTTCACATTGCACTGGGGGCTATGCTACTGTCTGTTTTCCTTTTTTATGCGACCGTTGCGCATTTCACACTCTTTATCTTGACTAACGTTATCTACGGTATCGCTTCAGGACTGGTGCTTCCTTATGTAGAGACATATGCACTCAAAACACTGCATAAAGAGCGGTACGGCAAAGCCAGACTTTACGGATCGATCGGCTTTATCTTTGTTGCGCTTCTGCTTGCCAGATTGCTGCATGACAACTATACAGGTATGCATTTCATCGCCGTCACCATCCTGATGAGTGTCTTGTTTGCATATCGTCTCGCCGGAAACAATTTAGATTTTACCGACAATCAAGCCCATTATGAAGAGAAATTTCATTTCGGCAAAACAGCACCGTTATGGATCAGCATCTTTTTGATGCAGGTGAGTTTCGGCGCATTTTACAGCTTTTTTACCATCTATGAAAGCGAACATCACCTCTCACTGCCAACAATCAGCTATCTCTGGACATTTGGTGTTATATGTGAAATTATACTCTTCTACTATCAGGCACATTTGCTTACATTTCCGCTTCTGCGTCTGATTCGTTTTACTCTTTTTATAACGATCATAAGATGGTTACTGCTTTTTCTTTACCCTGACAATCTTTGGATCGTCTTTATTTCACAAAGCATTCACGCATTTAGTTTTGCACTCTATCACACCGCAACACTCAGTTATCTGACGACTTATTACCGCAACCATAAACTGGCGGCACAATTTTATTACGGCTTCGGTTTTGGGCTGGGCGGTTTTGCCGGGTCTCTGATTGCAGGTTACAGTTACGGTCCCTATCTTTTTCTGGTCTCCGCCGCAATCGCATTCCTTGCGTTTATTGCAGCCCTTTTCTATAGACCTAACAACGATTTAAAGCATAGGAATTAAAAGCCGTATTTTGGTGTTATCTGCCAGATAATCGATAAAATTTTCTTCACACAGCCGTTCAATCTCTCGATCTTGCGTCGTATCCCGCGGAATTTTCGACTTAAACTCCAGTTTGACAAGTCTGTATCTCCTGTTTTTCACATATGTTGTCTCTCCCACACGCATTTTCAATGCGATATCAAGCTTTGATCCCGGTTCAAAACTCTGAAAACATTTGCGCATGATTTTAAAAAAATCGTTCTGGGAAATTTTAAATTCGGGAATATCTCGATCCGCCATCAACTTGACATCATATTTTCCTTCAAGCGAGACCAGAGAAATTGAAGTTTCGAGCAAGACATTGATGTCACTTAAAATGAACTTGTTCAACTCTTTCGCTGTTGGTTGTCGATTTTTGACAAGTTGATAGAGACGAATACCTATATATTCGTCATCCTGATACCCTACCGTGATTCCGTAAAAAGCCAGATCATCATACCTCAGATTCATATATGTCATTTTAGAACCGTACTCTTTGGGAGCATGGGTGATACACATATCGTATAATTCCTGTTTACTTACACGTCCAAGCAAAAATTCCGCGGCGGTATTCAAATAGACAATACGTCTGTCGGCATTAAAGAGTATGAAGGGATTATTATCGTTTTCGAGAAAAAACTTATAATCTTTATAACCCATACTCATTCACCTTTTTTCGTAATGTGTTGCGATTGATCCCCAATATACCGGCAAGTTTTAACTGAGAACGATATTTCTGAAGACCAGCTTGCAGTAAAGGCCTTTCAAAAAGCGGCAAAAACTTTTTATAATCGTTGTCACCCTTCAGATATTTCATAAAGAAATCGTAAAGAATCTGTTCAATCTCCTCTTCAGCAATATCCGCAAAGAGTATTCTTTTATAAATACTTTTTTCCAGAGATTTACTGTTATTTGAGAGATCCAAATGATCCACGGTTATTGCAATCTCCTTCTCAATAGAGAGCGTTTTGCAGGCTTTTTGTAAAAATACTCCGGCAAGCGCCTCGGCATCCTCAGGACGCATACGAAGCGGATCAAGATGATATATATATCCGAAAAGTTCATCGACAACCGGATCTTTCGGTTGATAGCGTGCCGTTGCGATCACACGCTTGTTATCGAAATTCAAAAGGGAGAAATTGGATATTTGCGAAAAGTTATAAATAATTATCTCTTCATGTCGGGAAAGGGTATCCAAAACACTCTGAAGGTCTTCACCATTTACGAGCGGCGCATCCGGCATAATATAGGAGGCAAGCGTACGCTTGCCGATATGATCTTCTCCCACAAGCAAGGAAGAGACATAAAACTTTTTTGTCAGTTGTAAGCTGGTAACCAGTTTTTGAAGTTGTTCCGATTTTGCTATAAATTTAATCACATCACTCTCCCAATGTGATTAAATTATAGTCTTATTTTTACTAAAACTCTCTAAGATTTAATACGTTTGAAAATATTTTTCAAAGTTGTGGCGATTTTATGCACACTTTTTCCACTTTTATCCTCTGCAACTTCTTCTTTTAAGTTATTTATCTCTTTGGT
>WGAE01000111.1 GCA_015489185.1 Campylobacterales bacterium | reverse complement strand
GTTTTAACCATACTCCACGGGTTCGAGATCCGCCTCTTCTTCAGGCGTGTAGAGGCGGGATACGGCGATGAACCGCAGCCCCAGTGGGATCTCGAGAGAAAAGCTTGAACCACGTCCCTCTGTTACATCTACGGTGGTATGTGTGTGTTTTGTATATTCAAATTGATCTTCTGCCATATAATAGTCACAGCCGTGAATTGTGCCGACTTTGATGTCTCTGCTACCGATCATAAACTCATCTTTGGCGAAACACATAGGGGCTGACCCGTCACAGCAACCGCCACTTTGATGGAAGATCAGTTCACCGTGTTCTTCCCGGAGGCGGTCGATTACTTCTTTTGCCGCTTCCGTGACGCTTACTCTGGGGTAGGGCATCAGAAGAACCCCAGTGGATTTTTGTCGTAGGAGGTGAGGACGTTTTTGGTGTGACGGTAATAGTTTAGCATCATTACGTGTGTTTCGCGTCCGATTCCTGACTTTTTGTATCCGCCAAATGATGCGTGTGCAGGATAGAGGTGGTAGCAGTTGACCCAGACACGTCCTGCCTGAATACCGCGTGCCATTTTGTGTACCTGGTGTACATCGCGTGACCAGACACCCGCACCCAGACCGTAGATAGTGTCGTTGGCGATTTCGAGAGCTTCATCTTCATCCCTGAAGGTTGTGACACTCAGTACCGGACCGAAAATCTCTTCCTGAAAGATGCGCATTTTATTATCTCCCTTGAAGACAGTAGGTTTAATGTAAAAGCCTTCGGGATAGTCCGGATTTTCAAACTTCTCACCGCCGATGAGCAGCTCCGCTCCCTCCTGTTTTCCGATATCGATATAGTGAAGAATTTTTTCATACTGGTCTTTGGATGCCTGTGCGCCCATCATTGTTTCAGGATTCATCGGGTCACCCTGCTTGATTGCTTCGATTCGCTTGAGTGCTCGCTCCATAAATTTATCGTAAATACTTTCCTGAATCAGTGCACGTGAAGGGCAAGTGCAGACTTCTCCCTGGTTAAAGGCAAAGAGCACCAGTCCTTCGATTGCCTTATCCAAAAAGGCATCATCTTCGTCCATGACGCTCTCGAAGAAAATATTGGGCGACTTACCGCCAAGTTCCAGCGTGACGGGGATGATATTTTCCGATGCGTACTGCATGATGAGTCGTCCAGTTGTTGTCTCCCCGGTAAAGCCCACCTTTTTGATATCGGGATGGGTCGCAAGCGGTTTGCCCGCCTCTGGACCGAAACCGTTGACAATATTGATTACCCCCGCAGGAACAAGATCTTCAATCATCTCCATCCAGACCATGATGGAAACAGGGGTTTGCTCTGCCGCTTTAAGTACTACACAGTTTCCGGCTGCCACAGCGGGTGCAATTTTCCAGGCAGCCATCAGCAGTGGAAAATTCCAGGGAATAATTTGACCGACTACACCCAGCGGTTCATGAATCTCCTGTGATACAGTGTTTGCGTCCAGGTCTGTTACGGTGCCCGCTTCGGCGCGGATTACACTGGCGAAATAACGAAAGTGATCAATAGCAAGCGGAATGTCGGCATTGAGTGTTTCACGGATCGGTTTACCGTTATCCCACGATTCGACAACTGCAAGTTTTTCAAGATTTTCCTCCATACGGTCGGCGATCTTGTTGAGGATGGCACTGCGTTCTGCGGCGGATACTTTGCCCCAGCTTTCAAATGCTTCCCAGCCTGCTTTGACTGCAAGATCGATATCCTTGCGGTTGGACTGAGCTACTTTTGCGATCGGTTTGTTATCGATCGGGGAGAAGTCTTCGAAATATTTGCCGTCTACCGGGGGTGTCCATTTGCCACCTATATAGTTGTCGTATACTGCTTTGAACTCAGGTCTTTCGTATGCCATTTTCTCTCCTTAAAGAATATTGTGATTGTGTAAGTATACACTTCAAAAATAGCATGAAAATAGCGATAGCCTATCAGAAAAATTTATACACTACATCAAACTTTTTATGTCATAATAGTTTTATGCAAACTAAAACTTACAGATACATATCCAACCGTCCGATTGTGCAGCAGATTAATCCGGCACTTTACAAAAACAAAGAAATGATTCTTGTACAGATTTTTTGCGGGGGAGGTGAAAAACGATTGCAAAGAATTGCTGCCGAGCTTTGTGAAGTGTTACCGCAGGCGCATATTATCGGTACGACAACCGACGGTGAGATTGATCAGGAAGAGATTACCACACATCAAAGCATTATTGCTGTATCGGTTTTTGAACGTACACGTCTTAAAAGCGGGTATGTGCAAGGTGAAGATGATTATGATAACGGTGTTGCACTTGCCCGGAGATTAATCGATTCTGATACAAAGTTGTTGATTCTTTTTAGTGACGGTACATCCTGTAACGGCGAACGCTTTTTACAGGGGGTCGGTTCTGTGGATGCCTCGGTGCGAATTGCGGGAGGTATGGCAGGAGACAACGGACGTTTTTTGCAAACATTTGTTTTGCATGGTGAACATCTTATTCCACGTGGTGCGGTGGGAGTCGCTTTGAGCGGGGAGGCACTGCATGTGTATAACGATTTCTCTTTTAACTGGAGTCCGGTTGGAATTGAACATGTGATCGACGAAGTGGAACATAACCGTGTTTATCGTATTGATGGAATCAGTGCGGTGGATTTCTATGCCAAATATCTGGGAGAAGAGGTAGCGGATGCCCTGCCGGCAACGGGAATCGAATTCCCGCTTATTATCGAACGTGAAGGGCGTAAAATCGGTCGTGCAGCCATCGCCAGACATGCAGACGATTCCCTTTCGTTTGCCGGAAATCTTCGTAAAGGGGAACGTGTACGGCTTGGATTCGGTAATGCGGAGATGATTATGCGTGAGTCAATGACATCTTTTGCCGCAAGTTATCCCTGGCAAGTAGAGAGTTTTTTTGTTTATGCCTGTATGGCGCGACGTCGTTATATGCCCGAGTTTATTCAGATGGAGATCCACCCTTATGCTGAGACGGCAACGACGGCTGGATTTTTTACGTATGGAGAATTCTTTCACCGGGATGGACGGCACTACCTGATGAATCAGACACTCACGGCTGTTGCGCTTTCGGAAGCGAGTGAAATATTGCGTTCAGATATCGGTGCATCTATACCCGAAAACGGCGGGTACAGCGACTTTGTTTCGACTGTGCGAGCTTTGACTCATCTAATAGAACAGTCGACCAGAGATTATGAAGAACAGGCGCAGAAACTTGAAGCGCAGCGTCGCTATTCACAAAATCTTCTTGCGTCGCAGCGTCTCTTTTTACGCCATGCGGTGCATGAATCCAATACACCGCTATCGGTGATGATGAGCAATATTGAGCTTTTCGAGCTGGAATACGGTAAAAACCCCTATCTTTCCAATATTGAAGCAGCGCTTAAAAATCTTTACGGCATTTACGATGATTTGTCCTATCTGGTACGAAAGGACCAGGTTGATTATCCGCCGCAGGATATTGAACTGAGGGATTACTTGCGCAGTCGGATCGAATTTTTTGAGATTGTAGCAAAGCAGTCCGGATTGATATTTGATGTGCAATATGGTGATAACCCTTTATGGCTGAAGATTAATGAAACCAAACTTCAGCGCATTGTTGACAATAATCTTACCAACGCAATCAAATATACCCTTGAAGGAGAAAAAATTATCGTTACGCTGGAGAGGCTGCAGGAAGGGATTAAATTTGAGGTGGCAAGTCGCTCTGTTCCTATTCGTGATCCCAAAAAAATTTTTGAAGCCTACTATCGTGAGATTCCAGCCAAAGAGGGACTGGGTATCGGATTGAGTCTGGTGCGTATGATCTGTGAAGAGGAGGGAATTGAAATAACCCTTGATTCTGCCAAAGAGCGTACGACATTTTGTTATCTTTTTCCGCATGGAGATGCTTTATGAAAATTTTACTTCTGGAAGATGACAAACTTCTTGGAGATGCGATCGGTAAATATCTTGAATCGACCGGGCATATGGTTTCTCTTTTTCGTAACGGTACCGAAGCATTGGGAAATATTCGTCAAAATCGTTATGATCTGCTCATTCTTGACATCAGTGTGCCCGGGCTGAGCGGACTGGAGTTGCTGGAAAACTTGCATACACTACGTATTGAACTACCGGTTATCTATATCAGTGCACTTGTGGATATTGAGGATATTTCAAGAGCTTATGAACTAGGTTGTCATGACTATTTGAAAAAGCCTTTTCATCTTAAAGAACTCTGTCTGCGTATCGATAGATTGTTGCAAACGCGCTATGTCCCGCAGGCACATTTCCGCCTCTCTGCAAATTACAGTTTTGATACTGAAAAGAAGATTCTTTATTTTCAAAATCAGGTGCAGCATCTTTCGCGTCGTCAGACTGATATTATTGAAATTCTTGCGCTTAACCGCAGCCGTATTGTCAGTTATGAGATGTTCAGTGAATATGTCTATAACAACTCGTCCATAGATATTCCCACGATTCGTGCTGAAATCAATCGGCTCAAAAAAGTGCTCAAAGAGGATTTTATTGTCAATGTGCGCGGAATGGGCTATATGGTCAAGCGACCGCGTTAGAGAAACAACGAGTGATTGTATTTTAAAATCACTGATAAAAGCGCTGTTTTTTGATAATCTCCAGCTTTGCTTCCGGTCTATCTGCTATCCCCAGCATCTTTGCGGCTTTGGGATTGACGCGGTAGTAACCAAGAGAAACTTCAACGATATCGCCTTTTTGCAGCGGTATGTCATAGCGGTAGCTTTTGCGCTCACTCGCTTTGAGGGTGCTGTCTTTGACGACGCTGTCGGCAAGCCACGGAGAAGAGGGTTTGCCATCCTTGCCGATGACACGCTGAAGCGTTTGTGAGGGCTGGGACAGTGTTTTGTCGTTGCGGTAGATTGTGACGAAGAGTTTTGCCATGCGCAGCGGATGTATGAAAAGAGTGTGGTTAGACTGGTTGTGGAGTGTGACACTGAAGCCCTGTTGATCTTTCTGCAGGTCGATCTTCAACCACTTCATCGTCTCTTTCATACCATGCAGTGTGCCGATGCCGTGATAGGCATGCGTTGCGGTCTCTTTGATCGTCGTCGCGCTTCCCTGAACCTGCGGCATGTGGCAGGAGATGCAGGTCTGTTTTGTGTTGCCTTTTTTAAAGCCCATATCGCAGACATTGAAGTGGGCGGCGTTTTGTTTGTGGTCATGACACCCCAGGCAGAGCTCACCGCTGTACCATATTTCGTTTCCGAAGTCGATGTCATGATAGGGTGAGCCTGTCACTTTGGTCGTAAGTCCCAGAAAGCTGCGCTCCTCTTTGAAGGTAATCTTTGTACCTTTTCGGTATTTGTCGGCGGAGTAGAGTGTGGGGCGCTGCCCTTTTTGTTCATGAAGAATATTTTGGTTCGCTTTGGGGTGTTTTTGGATACGTTCGATAGAATGACAGTAAATACATGAGATAGGTTCCTCATGTTGTACAAAGTTGTCTGAAGGAAGTGTTTTGGTGTGCATCAATTTGCTGTCTGAAGGTGTATGACACTTTTTACAAGTGTAGTTTTGTTTTTGTCTATGTGGATGTTTTTGCCAGACGGCGTTGTGTACGGGATCTGTATAGATCGACGCTTTTCTATGGCGCGATTCGTAATACTCCTTGTAGATGATCGGATGGCATCGTTTGCAGGTCGTGTTTTCCAGAGCTGTTTTGTCTGAAAATATGTATCCCGAGAGTAATGCAAAGAGCACCAAAAATCGCATTGCATATTCCTTCACTTTGATCAGAAGTGATTGTACCCAATCTGGTGTCAGCTTTGATTGAGATTTATCAACGCAGGGGGGGTAATCTCTTAATTGATTACAGCAAAAAAAGTGTTTTTAACTCTTTCACCCCCTTCGTATTCACTACATCCTCCTTCTCCAGCCATCCGCGTCTTGCTTGGTTGATGCCGTAGCGCATATATTCGAGTTGTCCGCTTGCATGGGCGTCAGTGTTGACGGCTAGCATGACGCCTGCTTCTTTGGCTTCTTTGATGTGTATGTCGTTCAGGTCGAGGCGTTCGGGCTGGGCGTTGATCTCCAGAAATTTTCCCTCCTCTTTGATTGCGCGAAAGATCTCCTGCATATCCAGTTCGAGCGCTTCACGTTTGCCGATGAGTCTGCCGGTGGGGTGGGCGATCCCTTTGATGTGCGGGTTTTGGATCGCTTTGAGGAGGCGTTTGGTCTGGGCTTTGCGTGAGAGTTTGAATTTTGAGTGGATCGCTCCCAGTGCGATGTCTAGCTGTGCAAGCATCTTATCGTCTATGGCGGGTGTGCCGTCTTCGAGGATGTCGACCTCCATCCCTTTGAAGATGTGAATGTTGCCGTAGTGTTCGTTCAGCGTGTCGATCTCCTCTATGTAGGCGGAGATTTTTTGGGCGTCCAGTCCTTTGACGACGGCGAGGGTTGCGCTGTGGTCTGTAATGGCGATATATTCGTAGCGCAGTTCGAGGGCTTTTTGCACCATCGATTCGATGGTCTCCATGCCGTCGCTGTAGGTGGTGTGCATGTGCAGGTCGCCCCGGATATCCTTCTGTGTGATGAGGCGGGGGAGGGTGTTGTCGCGTGCGGCTTCGATCTCGCCCCTGTTTTCGCGCAGTTCCGGTTCGATGTAGCGCAGTCCGATGGCGGCGTAGACCTCCTCTTCACTTTTACCCGCGACTGTTTTGTCCCCTTTGAAGACGCCGTATTCGTTGAGTTTGAGTCCCTTGTCGATGGCGATTTTGCGCAGAGCGATGGAGTGGCTTTTGGAGCCGGTGAAGTACTGGAGTGCGGAACCGTAGCTTTTTTGTTCCACGACGCGCAGATCGACCTGCAGGGCGTTTTGGAGGATGACGGTAGAGCGTGTCGTACCGGCGCTGATCACTTTGATTACCTTGTCAAAGGCGATGAAGTAGTCGATCACCTTTTCTGGTGCGTCGGCGGTGCAGAGGATATCCAGATCGCCGACCGTCTCCTTGCGCCTGCGAAAACTTCCGGCTACATCGACGGTGTGCAGTCCCGGTGCTTTTTGCAGATAGGCTTTGAGATCATTGGCGTAGGCTTCCGCTTCGGCGAAGAGAAAGCGAATTCCCTCCTGTTTGAGCAGGTGCATCCCTTTGAGGATATTCTCTTCCGTTTTGGGGCCAAAACCCGGAAGTTCGCGGATCTTATGCTCTTCAGCCGCTTTTTTGAGCGCTTCGGGATCGGTGATGTGGAGCTTCTCCCAGAGGAGTTTGACCCGCTTGGGTCCCAGCCCTTCGATGGAGAGCATCGCTCTGAGTGAGTCGGGCACCTCTTTGCGTACCTCTTCGAGTTTGGAGAGTTTTCCGGTGCGGACGATCTCGATAATTTTTTCAGAGAGCTCTTCGCCGATACCCGGCAGTTTCGTCAGATCTTCACCCTGCTCGACCATATCGGCGATCGATTCGCCCAGTCCTTCGATCATCCGTGCGGCGTTGCGGTAGGCGCGCACTTTGAAGGGATTTTCCCCCTGAATTTCGAGCAGGTCGGCAAGTTCGTAAAAGAGGGCGGCGATCTGACGGTTTTGCATATCTTGTCCTGTGCTATTTTTGGGGAATTATACCATTTCTGTTATTTGGAAAGAAAGAAAAAATTAACCGATGCTTGAAGAGATAATTTTTCTTTATTTTATTATTTTTATGAAGCTTCTATTTTGTTACCATTAAATAAAGGAGGTTTTCATGAGGATCGCTTTTTTCGAAGTGACGGCGGAAGAAAAAGCTTTTTTTGCGAAACGCTTACAGGGGCACACACTTTCGTTTTTCGAGGGGACGATCAATAAGGTACTGCAAGCACCGGCTGAGTTTGATGCGATTTCAGTTTTCGTACACTCTCGAATTGATGACGAGATTCTTTCATTGCTTCCGAATTTGAAATATATTCAGACACGATCGACGGGATACGACCATCTGAAATGCAATCTACTTTATAAACGTCATATTTTGGTGTCAAATGTTGCAGGATATGCCGGTCCTCCGGTCGGTGAATTTGCGTTTTCGCTGTTGTTGAACGCTACGCGAAAGACACATATTGCATTGGAACGTACACGTCGTGGTGATTTGCATTATCAGGATTTGCTTGGAACGGAGTTATACGGAAAGCGTCTGGGCATTATGGGGCTTGGCGTTATTGGGACACGTATGGCATATATCGGTGCAGGTTTTGGGATGAAACTGAGTGCCTTTTCCCGTACACGAAAGCCGATTGTTGATCGACTGCATATCGATTTTACAACCGATCTTGATCGATTCCTTTCCAAATGTGATGTAATTATGATTGCACTGCCGCTGACACCCGCCACCAGAGAGATGATCAATCTCAAAAATGCATATCAAATACCCAGAGAGACGATCATTGTCAATGTCTCCAGAGCGGAGATTATCGAGGAGAGACTTTATGAATCATTGCCAAACGTCATTTGTACCGATGTATTACACGATCCTTCCGTAGCGCAAAAGAAAGCACATTTTCTTTTTACCCCACATATGGCGTACTATACCGAAGAGGCGCTGGAAAGGATTCGTGAGATTTCACTTAAAAATATGCTGGCGTTTATCGAGGGCAAACCTCTGCCTAACTGTCTTAAATTTGCTTGTGAAAAAGAGTACGGCACAGCTTAATCGAAAAAACCTATAATAAGCTTATCGGTAGAGAAATAATCAAAAGGAATAATTATATGCCGTATGTGATCTTTTTATATGCATTGTTCGGGTATATCGCCTCTTTGGTGACGTTGACCTATTTAATTTTCTGGGTCTACGGCTGGGACTTCATGAAGTATAGTGTCGACAGACCGGTTATTGCGCTTGAGGGTAATCCGTTTATTATCGATCTGATGCTTTTACTGCTGTTTGGCGTGCAACACTCGTTGATGGCGCGGGAGTCGTTCAAAAAAAGGTTCATGAAACATTTGTCACCTGCGATGATTGCGGCGACGTATGCGACTGCTTCCTCTTTGTGTCTGGTTATGATTTTTCTTTTCTGGCAGCCTGTCGACGGGGCGCTTTGGGCATTTCATGAAGGTGTTGGGTATTGG
>WGAE01000110.1 GCA_015489185.1 Campylobacterales bacterium | reverse complement strand
GTTACGGGCATACTTTGCACGCTCTTTTTTGGCATAGAGCCACGCCGCGACGATCGAAAGCGCGAAAAAACCGTAGATATACCACTGATACGCTTTGAGATTGAGCAATACGATAAAATACTGCACCGAAAAGAGGACAAAAAATTCGACCGAAAAGATCAGTACCAGCGTGGAACTTTGCTCGAAATCGAGCGTATACTTCTCTATCTCTCGCAGCAGTGCGAGATTTTCATTGATCTTTTGCGCCGTTTGGCGACACTCCGGTGACATCTGCTGCAGGTCGATATTGCGCAGATGGATGTTACTCAGGTTGTATTCAACCGTCGTTTGCATATAATCGCGCAAAATTTCCGGATGTTTTTCGAGCACCTGCGCGATCTCCTCTTTGGAAGGGTGCTCTTTCCCCGTAATTTTCTGGACATCCTGCAAAACCAGATTGTAAAGACCGACATTTTGAATTTCGTCGATCACGCGTTGCATATATAACAAATACCCACCCCTTTGTTCAAGTTTATACCGATACAGCGTACTGTACCGGAATAAACCTGACACGGGCAAAAGCCCTGTCAGGTGAAAATGTACACTATGGAAATGTTATGTCGTACTTTTTTTCGCGCTCACTACCACGGCAGGCTGAGGTTCAATACCGTATGTCGCGGTTTCATCCTCCGCGGGCAGGAAAATACCGATCAATCCTTTGATACCGACCGACATGATGATGTTGATCATAAAAAGTACCCATGCGACAACAAGCATGATCGCACAGATCGCCGCAATGATCATGAAGAATTGATACTCTCCGTCCATATAGAAGTGACGTCTCAGCATTCCCTGCAGTCCTGCCATACCCATAAAGGCACCCATACCGATACCGCCGATCAGGTGCAGCCAGTAGTGAGCGTTGGAGAGTTTAAGTGAAAAAAGCTTCGTGTTGTTGGTGACCATCGGCCAAAGGACATAAACGGCACTGTAGAGTGTCATATAAAGCCCGACCAAAATCGCGACATGCACGTGCGCTCCGATGATCCACTGTGTATTGTGCAATACTCTGTTCAGTCCCATATCCGCCTGGATAATACCCGCAGGAACCGCCAGACCGAAACCGACCAGACCGCCGAGGAGGTATTTGAGTTCCATCGTCATTTTGAGCGGTCTTGCCTTCCAGAGCGTTACAAGCGTAATAAAGAGTGCCAGTCCCTGTGTCAGCAACTCAAACGCCGTCACCATCTCACCGGAAATCAGTTTCATCATCTCAGGCTGTCCCTGATCGGAGAGCAGGTGGTGTGACCAGACCATCCATGAAACCACCAGTTCCAACAGCAGTGCCGCACGGGCGACATTTTCCATAAAAAGCTTCTGCCCGGTGATGATCGTTGCCAGCAGATACCAAGAACCGGCGACATAGATCAGTACCAGTCCGTCCGCAACCAGGTCAAGTCCCCACCAGAAGTAGTTTTTATAAAGCAACGCATCGATCGCATGCGGATTCCAAGTCGCACCGGACGCATCGGCGATTAGATAGATCAGCGCCAGAATCCCCGCACCCAAAATTACCAGCGCGTCAAGGAAGGTATCGACCGTACCGCGGAAGATCGCAACGACAGGCAGCGAAAGTGCCGGCTCTTTGGAGTACGGCGGTTTACCCATCAGTTTGTAGATCAGATTGAGCATACCGTCGATACCGAAACCGGAAATCAGCAACTCTTTGGTCGTTTTATTAGCATGCACACCGACACGGGCGAAAATCGTCGCGTAGATGTTGTAGATAAACGCCAGCGTACCGATCATGATCAACGCCACACCGACAATAAAGACGATCCCGCCGACGGTGCTGAACTGCTCTACATCAACCGGCAACGGCCAGTAAAGGGTATATAGCGGTGCATAGTGCCAGACAAACGCCGCAATCCATGACAACGCCGTACCGATCGTAATCAGCAACCAGACGAGATTGGCGATACCGACACTATAAAGCGGCTTTTTGGTCAAATAAGGTACCAGGAACATAAACGCCGCAAAGACCAGCTGATAGGTCGAACCGAAAATACCGACAATCGGATGCACCGTCATGATCGAAAAGAAGTGCTCCGAAGAACCTTCAATGGGAGGAATGTTCGGATTCACCAGCGCCACACGCATCAACGTCCCCTCAATAGACGCAAGTCCGTAGAAGAGAAAGGACATCACGACGGCACGCAGTGTCACCTTCTGCAGTGCGGTTAACGATTTGGGATCGAAGTTTGTCCCTGTCATGATACTCATGATTTGCCTCCTTTTTGATCACATCCGGTCACGACGACCGCTTTTTTCACTTTCATGTCGTTCCCTTTCGGTCCGGAGTATTCGGTTGACATAACATCGAACTCACCGCACTCGTTGAATGTCCAGAGCAGATCGTTACGCGTACCGGGATTGACCTGCATCTGCGCGACCATCGTACCGTCCTGACGGAAAAGCCCGAACCCGTAGACCAGATCATCGCTTTTTGCGTTGAAAAAGACCTTTTCTCCTTTTTTGATCTCCATCTTCTCCGGCATTTTGAATTGATGATTTGCAATCTCGATATCAAACGTCTTGTCGGGTTTGATATCGTGACGCATGATATCTTCCGATACCCAGGGGATCGTATTGTAGGTGAAGATATGGTGTCCCACACCACCTGCAACCAAAAACGCGATATAACCGTAAAACGGAATACGCACCAGCGATTTCGCCTTCTCCTTGCGGGTCAGGTTGTACCCGAACCACGCCACGACGGAGATAATCAACAGCGCATAGATCGTATATGCGACGTTGTGGAACCTGAGCAGTTCCAGCGACGTGTCAAAACGCATAAAGCCTCCTTGATGATAGTATATTTATACAACAGGATGATAATATTCAGGCAGGTAAAAAGTCTTGATTTGAATCAATAAAATTGATATTTTTGTTCCAATATATGATTAATTTTTAGGCAATTTTTAGAGAAGCTGGTTATTTTTTGCACAGAGTTTTTATACAAATATATTAAACGTATAATTTATTTTTATATATAAGATCGGGATATGCAGGCTTTTACATATCCCCTTGCAGACTTAGATTTTATTTTTGATATCACCGTTGTAGACGATATCTTTGACATCGATATTGTCGTCGTTGAGCCAGGAGACAACCGGATCGGCTTCGTTGAGTTTTTTGATCTCTTCATCGAGATCTTCCTGATAACTCATCATCATATCCGCTGCAATCACATGCGGTGCACGTTGGATTTGTGTCAGTTTTTTGATCTCCTCTTCGACATTCTCCCCCTCGATGGTTACGATAATTTTTCCTTTTTCGGGATCGCCGAAATGATAATCACACACATCACTCGCTTCGCACCACTCCTTCACTTTGTCGAAATACTCCTGTTTACACTGTACTACAATACTGGAAACGTTCATATCGCCTCCCTCCTTTTTACGGTTTGATTTTCCAAAATAAAACGGTATTGTCATCCGCTGCGGATACCAACTCGGTCTCTGTTTTGAAAACGATTGCGTTGAGTGTACCCTCTTGCCCCTTCAAAACCGCTACACGCTCCATCGATGCGGTATCGTAGATGAAAATATCGTTCGCTTCATCCATCGCGAACGCGACATATTTTGCAGATGGACTAAGCGCCGTCGCGTAAATAAAAAACTTTCCCTGAATATGCCTCCCCTTCCCGGTTTTGACATCATAAAGCGCCGCCCGACGATCTTTCCCACCGGCAGCGACGATCCCTTTACGAAACGCAACCGAAAAAACATTGTCAACATTTTCCCCTTCAAGTTTACGCAACACTTTACCGCTTGCGACGTCAATCACGTACAAAATACCGCTTTCATTCGAAAAGACCGCCTGCGTTTTTGTCTCGTTCAGTGCAAAATCGGAAAATTTCGATTCACTCAGTTGCACACGATAAAGCTCTTTATGTTTTGCGATATCATAAAGTGCCGCTTCGTTACTCAAATATCCGAGCAAAATATGATCTTTATCGACAAAACGTGCTTTAATCAGTGCTTCATGATCTTCCGGTCTGACCAGTTGTATCGTTTTGTTTGCTTCATGTAGCCACATATTGGAGTAGCCGCCTATACCGCTGTCACTGAGCAATAGATAACGACTGTCTGTATAATCAACACTAAAAACAGGTGCGGGCACCGTATCGCCGGTAAAGTCCTTAATCTTCGGTATCGTGATCTCTTTGCGCAACTTTTTCGTTTCATAATCAAAAACCTGTACCCGACCCGTATCGGTTGCTACAATCACCTGATTCCCCCACACTACCATATCTTTTGCGGTACCGTTAACTTCCAGCGAAGCCGCAGGTGTGATCGTATCGAATGCAACCAAATATGTCGCAAAAAACCAGAAAGCGACAAAAAACTTCAGCATGCCGCCTCCTCTTCGATCAAGGCGAGAATCTTTTTTGCAATATCCGTTTCATCACCCTCACTTTTGACACCGTACATATCGATTTCCGGCGCGTAGAAATCTTCGAAAACCGCACTGTTTTCAAGCTTTTGTATCAACCTCTGCATCCCCTCCTCGCCGATTACATCCTGTACCCGCTCCGTCACATAAGCAATAAAATTGTACTCTTCAGGATCGAAAATATCGAATTCATCACTATCGACATCGTCATAGTTTTCATCAACGACAACCAGATCACGTATCTCTTCGACCGGTTCGTCGATCTTTGCAATCAAATTCGGATACAACTCAGCAATTTTCATCAAGCCTCCTCAAATGACGGATAAGTTGTTGCCTCAAAAGCGACGGCGGAGGAAGGACATCTTCCGTGACAAAATCCGCATCCGGTACACCGCTCTGTATCAATTACGGGGTTAAACATCCCGTTAAAAAGGATTGCATCATCGATACAGGGCTCTTTGCACGCAAAACAGATCACCCCTGCATGTGACACACACCGGTTCGGATCGATGATGAAACGTGCATTGATCCGTGTCGCACTGTGACGATTGGCGATATCGAGTACGTCTTCCGGACATGCCTCGGCGCATGCATCGCAAAAAGTACATCCGCGCTCTTTGAAATTGAGCATCGGCGTTTTGTCTGCCCGTATCAAAATAATCTTCTCTTCACACGATGCCACACACGCCTGCGTCTGACACGATGGACATATACGCGTAAATGTCTCTTCCGATCTTCCGTAAGGCGGGCGAACAACCTGCATCTCCCGCACACGCTTTTGATCCAGCGGTTTTCTGAAAGCTGTCAGAAAATCACGGCGCGACGTCACGAGAAGACTCCGTTTCGCTTCAATATCTTTGCATACATACATTTCCTTTCGCAACGGTCGACGCAATGTTCCAGCCGAACACTTCGACAACAGCTGACGATGAAAAGAGGGAAAACCCCTCTTTTCAAATGTTATTGTACGTCTACACCTTCGTTCAACACATCGAGCAGATTCGATTTATGTTTTTCATCCGGTTTGCGATACTCGGGCTGGAAAGTGTTTTTCACCAAAGGCTTGACATTTGCCTGAGGAACGTGACACTGCGAACAGTTAAAGCGCCCCTGATAAAGCTTGTTTTGCTTACGTACCACTACCTTGATATCAGAGGTATTTTTTACAGCTTTACCTTCTTTGATAATCTCACCGTTTTTACCGATTTTCGTCTCCGGTCTGAAGTTCGCAAAGTGAGACGGCGGTATCGGTGTTGCACCCATACTTTTAGCGACATCAGGCATATGACAACCAAGACATGCATTGTTGTTTTTGGTGATAGGCAGTAATCCTTCTACGCTGTGAGGAATCAGCGGCGGCGCATTTTCATATGAGCGCGCAAACTTCTTCGATGTTCCCGGTGCCGCTTTGGTATACTCTACCGGTGGCGGTGCCACTTTATCTTCACTGTAGAGGTTTGTTTTACGAAGTCCCAGTTCCTCTTCCGAGATTGCACCTCCCGCACCTGAAGCACAGCCGACGGCGACAATCGCCACCAGTGATAACAGACCAATCCATGATTTTTTAATTTTCATCATTTACGCTCCTTTATTTTTCACTCAAATAGTTTCTGATGCCAAATTTCAGTGCATCATCATCACATACGTCTACACATCTACCGCAGTTGGTACACTCAGCCATCGATACCGATTCACTCCGTTTACCGATCATATTGAGTACCTGTACCTCCGGACAGACATTTTTACATTTCATACACAGCGTACAGTTATCGCTGTTGTGTTTGACACGAATCAGATTGAATTTCCCTATCAGGGCATGCATACCGCCCAGCGGACAGACATGACCGCACCATCCGTTTTTGAGCACAAAAAGATCAAACAGAAAAATCGCAACCAGAAAACCGACCCCGGCACCGAATCCAAAGATCACACCCCGGTTCAGAATCGTGATCGGACTGATAATCTCAAACGCCGCCAGTCCGCTGATAAATGAAACGATCAACGCCAGAATCAGCATATAGTAGCGAATATTTCTGCTTGCCCACACTTTACGCTCGATTTTATCCAGATAGAACACACGTCTGAGCCAGTTTGCCAGATCGGTGACCATATTGACCGGACAGACCCAGCTACAAAACGCACGCCCGCCGATGAGACCGTAAAACAGTGTAATGATCACCGCACCGACCAGCGCATTCATACCGATCGTCGCACCCGTCGCCAGTATCTGCAAAACCGCAAACGGATCGCTGAGCGGTACTTTCTGCAATATAGACGAACTCGAAAGATCACCCGTCAGAATTTTCCACCCCCACGCATTTCCCGCAAAATAGAGAAAAAGGAGTCCGATTTGGACAATACGTCTGAGTATCAGATATTTATAGTTACTCCACTTCATCTAATTCTCCAAAATGTCCATATCGTTCAGGTAATCCTGCGGTTTTCGCGAACTGCGAATATCGTGTGTCGTGACATCTTTGTCTACACGCTCTCTGATACGCTGCTGATCTTTCGTATCCCATCCCTTGACATAGTGTGCACCAGGACGACCGAGTGCAATGTTACGCGGCAAAACGTAAATCGCCGCTTTTTCTGTCACACACGCCTTTTCACAAAGACCGCATCCCGTACAGTCATTCATATGGACAACCGGTTTCAAAAAGGCATGCTTCCCGGTACGTGCGTTACGATCGTACTCGAGTGTAATCGCCTTGTCCATCAGTGGACATGCCCGATAACAGGCATCGCACTGAATACCCCAGAACGCGATGCAGGCGTTGTGATCGACCACGGCGATCCCCATATCCATCATCGTCGGATCGAGCTTGCCGGCCTTGTTTGTCACTTTCTTCACATCAAGCGCCCCCGTAGGACAGACCGGAACACAGGGAATATCCTCACACATATAGCAGGGAACATCCCTCGGTTTGAAAAAAGGCGTTCCGATCGTCACATCATCTTCGGCTTTCGCCATTTTAAGAGTCGCGGGACGCTGCTTACCTGTCTCTTTGTCGATATTGCTCGGACGATTAAAACATGCTTCACTGCACAACCCGCATTTGATGCAGGTTCTGAGAAAATCCTCTTCTTCCAGTGCTGCAGGGGGTCTGAGTGTCAACGGAGAACTTTTCGCTTTGGACGCATAACCTGCCCACAGCAGTCCTCCCATTACCCCCAACCCCACGTTTTGTGCCAAGTGTGTGAAAAACCTGCGTCTTTCACTGATTTTGGTTTTTTGATCCTCTTTTCCCACTGCAACAACCTTTTTCAGGAAGCGAAGCGCCGAAACGCTACGCCGCCTCTCTGATTCATATTACGCTTTATAGAGTTTGACCGCACACTTTTTGAAGTCGGTCTGTTTGGACATCGGACAAGTCGCATCCAGTGTCACTTTGTTGATAAAGACTTTTTCGTCGAACCACGGTACAAAAACCAATCCTTGCGGCGGTCTGTTTCTTCCGCGTGTTTCGACTCTCGCCTTGACTTTACCGCGTCTGGACTCAACCCAGATCAATTCACCGTTTTTGAACCCTTTCGCTTTTGCGTCTTTAGGATTCATGTAACACAACGCTTCAGGTACCGCACGATAGAGTTCCGGTACACGCATGGTCATCGTACCGCTGTGCCAGTGCTCGAGTACACGTCCGGTACAGAGCCATGTGTCGTAGTTGCTGTCAGGCATCTCCGGTGGATCCATGTACGGTCTTGCAAATATCTTCGCTTTATTTGGAAGCGGTGTTTTCTTTTTATCTTTGATACCCATCAGGTCACCTTTCGGCAACGCTTTGGCAAGCGGTCCGTAGAAGGCGAAATCACCGCCCGGATTCGCTTTTGCCGCATACGGATCATATTTACAGTTAAATCGCCATGCTGTCTCTTTACCGTTAACAACCGGCCATTTGAGACCTCTGACTTTATGGTAAACTTCAAACGGTGCCAGATCGTGTCCGTGTCCGCGACCGAAGCTCGCATACTCTTCCCAAAGGTATTGGTGAAGCATGAAGCCGTACCCTTTGAAGACTTTACCGTCGGAGCCGACGACATTTCTGCTGTCACCGATACACTCGGAGTTATCGAACCCTTTTTGCGGGAATTTGTTCAGATCGATTTTATATTTTTTCGCTCTGTCGTTTGCATAGAGAATTTCGTACATTGTGGTATCGGGTTTATATCCCATCGCATACGCTTTTTTGCGAACATCCGGCAACTTTTTACCGTTTCTGAGTGTATACGGTCCCCACAGATCGTCGACGGTGAAACGTTTGGAGAGTTCGACCCACTGCCAGGTATCGGACATTGCGTCACCGACCGGAAGGACTTGTTGTCTCCAGTGTTGTGTACGTCTTTCGGCGTTTCCGTAAGCACCCCATTTTTCGTAGATCATCGCGGACGGCAAGACCAGATCGGAGACTTTCGCCGAAATACCGGGATAACCGTCGGATGTGACGATGAAGTTGTCCATTTCGCGTGCCGCTTTGATCCAGTGTTTCGCATTCGCGCTGTCCTGGTAAGCGTTACAAACGTTGACCCACGCAAATTTGACAACACCGTCTTCGATATCGCGGTGGATCTTCATGATATGCTGATTACCGACCGGATTGAGCGTACCTTCCGGAATATGCCATTTGTTTTCGGTAATTTTTCTGTGTTTCGGATTTTTGACCATCATATCTGCAGGCAGTCTGTGGCAGAATGTACCGACTTCACGTGCCGTACCGCAAGCGGAAGGCTGTCCGGTCAGAGAGAATGCACCTGAACCCGGTTTTGCCTGTTTGTTGAGCATAAAGTGGACATTGTAGGAGAGTGTATTGACCCAGGTACCGCGTGTATGCTGGTTCATACCCATTGTCCAGAAAGAGACCACTTTTCTGCCTTTTTCGATATAGAGCGCCGCGAGGTCTTTGAGTTTTTTCTTGAAGCTCTCCAATGATTCGTTCGGATCACCTTTGGCAATCTTCGCGACGTAATCGAGGGTGTACGGTTCGAGAGATTTTTTATACTCTTCGAAACTGATCTCCCAGTGTTTGAGGGTACCCGGAGTATTTTTCATCACCTGTCCCTCTTTGTAACCGTACGGTGCCAGTGCCGGCGCCTCTTTTGCGGAAACCACTTTGCTCATCTCTTTTTTGTAGGTTTCCATCTCTTTGGCGTCATATTTACCCTCTTTGAAAGATTTCTCACCCGCTCTTCGCATACCGTAACCGATATTAACCGGACCTGCCGCAAATACAATGTGTTTTTTGATGAAATCCCAATCAATCGCTTCAGGATGATTGTAGACGATCTCATGTGCAATGTAATTCCAGATCGCCAGATCGGTATTGGGTGAGAAGATAATATTGAAGTCGCTCAGGTCACATGTCCTGTGTGTGTAGGTTTGGAGATTGACCACTTTGACATGATCCGGGTCAGAAAGTTTTCTATCGGTAACACGAGACCAGAGGATCGGGTGCATCTCTGCCATGTTGGATCCCCAAACGACGATTGTATCGGTCAACTCAATATCGTCGTAACATCCTGACGGTTCGTCGATACCGAAAGTCTGATAGAACCCCACAACCGCGGAAGCCATACAGTGTCGTGCGTTTGGATCGATTGCGTTGGAACGGAATCCCGCCTTCATCATTTTCTGTGCGGCATATCCTTCCATGATCGTATATTGACCGGAGGCAAATACCGCGACACCTTCCGGACCGCTCTCTTTGAGCGCTTTTCGGATATGTTTTTCCATCTCGTCAAAAGCGCGTTTCCAGGAGACCGGTTTGAATTTTCCTTTTTTGTCAAACTCCCCTTTTTCGTTCACACGAAGCAGAGGTGTTTTCAAACGGTCTTCACCGTACATGATTTTGGCGTTAAAGTATCCCTTGATACAGTTAAGCCCTCTGTTTACCGGAGCTGCAGGGTCACCCTTGACCGCAACGATTTTGCCGTTTTTGGTCGCCAGCATAATACCGCACCCGGTACCGCAAAAACGGCAAGGCGCTTTATCCCATCTCCAGCCTTCTTCTCCTTTTGCCGCCGCAGCCTGCACTTCTTCGGGTACCGTAATACCCACAGCGCTTGCCGCTGCTACTGCCGCCGAACTTTTTAAAAAGTCACGTCTGCTAATCGACATATATAGCCTCCTTTGCTTAGATTAAACTATTACAATCTAATTATAGAAAAAAGAAGGAGACTATCTATTGACATAAATCAAGGAAAATATGGTTTTAATAAGATGTACTTATACTTCTAAATTAAACCGAAACAATTCGCAACAGTTCGGGATTTTTTGCGTTATCGACAAGAATCTTCTCAACCCGTGCCTGCCATAGTTCACCGAAGTGTTTTTTTTCCTGTTGCGTAGCGGTTTGTGTCAACACTTTTTGCATCAGCGGTTGCATCTGAGGATCGGGCGGTACGACCGACGGATTGTAGTAAAGGTCGACACTTTTGCCGGTGTCGCGTCTGGTAAATCTCGCACTTGCGTCGATATCGGCATTGAAGAACATCAGAGAGTGTCTGGCGAATTTGCCGTTCAAGCCTTTGAAACCGCTGTGTGCCGTCGCACCGGTAATTGCGGAGATTACATTGCCGATGACACCTGCGACTCCCTCTTTTTCATCCTCTTTGAATCGTACTTCGATTTCGCCCCGAACAGGTGTTTTGTCTCCATAGAGTGCTTCAAGCGCTCTAGCCGTCATCAGCCAGGCACCCGCGACGGTCGGACAACTGTGCCCTGCGATTTTGACAATCTCTTTGTAGTAAAAGGTCACTTCTCCCTTTTCGTAGCTCCCCAGTACTTCGCTGAGCGGATCGTACAGCGTAATCGTCTCTACTTTGTCGTAAAACGTCGGATAGTTCATTGCGCCCCCAATGCTTTTTTTACTTCATCGCTCGCCATCGAGATATTCCAGGCGGGCTCCCATACCACTTCCACATCGACCGAATTAACATCCGGCAGCTTCAGCACCGCATCTTTCACCCACTGGACCATCATCTCATGCAGCGGACATCCTCTGGTCGAAAGTGTCATCTTTACATCGACATGATCGCCTTTAACGTCTACATCATAAATCAATCCCAGCGACACCAGATCGAACCCCACTTCCGGATCGATCACCGTTTTGATCGCTTCATAGACATCTTCTTTGGTTGCCATATTTCTCCCCCCACTCTTTGGATTTTTTTGCTTCGTTACGTTTCTATGCGGAGTTTTTCTTTGGTTTGACAAAGAAAAACTCTTCTAACACTCTGTTTCATTTCCAAAAAACAATAATCACAATGAACTTTGACAAGTTTTTAT
>WGAE01000109.1 GCA_015489185.1 Campylobacterales bacterium | reverse complement strand
GATCATGAGGAGGAGACAATTCTTGTGGTATGCAACTTCTCCGATACGGTGCTGGAGAATTATCGTGTCGGTGTACCCTACGGTGAAGTGTGGGAGGAGATTTTCAATTCGCAATATCGCAAATATGAAGGGTGGGATATTACCAATCCCGATCCTCTGCCTGTTGAACCGATTGCGATGCATGGAAGAGAGCATTCCGTTTCCCTTCGGCTTCCCCCGCTGGGTGTGGTCTATTTGAAACAGGTAAAAAAACAGTAACTTTGTAAAAGAGTGAAAAAATTACAATATTTTTTAATTTTCTATTCAGAAAATTTCTTTTTTTCCGATATAGCTGAAAGTAGAGGTGTGTGACAAAATAAAAAAGAAGGAGAAGAGATGAAAGCAGTTGTAATGGCGGGGGGATTCGGCACGCGGATTCAGCCGTTGACCCACTCGCTACCCAAGCCGATGTTGCCGATCGTCAACCGACCGATGATGGAGCATATTATCGTCAAACTCAGAGATGAACTGGGGATCAAAGAGTTTGTGATTTTGCTCTATTTCAAACCCGACACGATCCGCGACTACTTCAAAGACGGCAGTGACTGGGGTATCAAAATCGACTACGTATTGCCGGATGACGACTACGGTACCGCCGGTGCGGTCAAGTGTGCCGAGGAGTATCTGAAAGATGATAACTTTCTGATTGTCAGCGGCGATCTGGTAACCGATTTTGATTTTCGAAAAATTGTTTCGTTTCATGAAACAAAAAGTGCAAAATTGACAATTGCACTGACGCCGGTGGAAGATCCGTTGCAGTTTGGTGTGGTCATTACCGATGAAGAGGGGCGTATTGAGAAGTTTCTGGAGAAACCGGGCTGGGGCGAGGTTTTCAGCGATACGATCAATACGGGTATTTATATCATCGAGCCGGAGATTTTGGAGTATATTCCCGCCGAAACCAATTTTGATTTTGCCAAAGATCTCTTCCCTTTGCTGATGGATGAGCAGATTACTCTCTACGGTCCGAAAATCAAAGGGTACTGGCGCGATGTCGGAAATCCGCACAGTTACAGAGATGTCTACGGAGATATCCTTTCAGGAAAGGTAAATTTCGACTTTTCCGGATACAAAATTGAGCCTGGGAAAGATCAGCTTTTTGCACCGCAGGATCGAAACTACGAAGGGGTAACGATCAAAGGGACGGTGATTTTAGGGGATAACGTGACTATTGGACAAAATGTTCGCTTGCACGATGTGGTGATAGGGGACAATGTACGCATTGAAGATAATGTTTCAATGCACAATACGGTTTTATGGAATGATATAGAGATAGGAAAGGAGTCAAACTTGTGTCAGGCAGTCATTTGTGATCATAACAGACTCGGAGAGCATACGGAAATCAAAACAGGTGCGATCATCGCCGAAAACTGTGATATTCTGGATAATGTCACCATCGAAAAGGATGTGATCGTATGGCCAGATAAAGTGATTGAAGAGGGCGCGATCGTCAGTAACAATGTCATTTGGGGAAGTAAGTACAAATCTTCTATTTTCGAGGACGGTATGGTGCGCGGACGTACCAATATTGAACTGTCATGTGAAATGTGTACGAAACTGGCGGAAGCGTTCGGTTCGATGCTTCCTGTCGGTAGTACCGTCTATGTTTCAAGAGACTATCACAGAAGTTCGCGTATGTTAAAGCGTGCATTCCTTGGCGGTTTGCTCTCTTCGGGTATCAATGTCGTCGATATTACCTATATGCCTGCGGCGGCGATGCGTTATCATCTGGCGCATCATGAGGGTATCAGCGGCGGGGTACATTTCAGGCAGAGTATCAGTGACAAAACCCATACCGAAGTACTCTTTTTTACATCGGAAGGATTGCGTATCGATACCAATATGGCAAAGAGTATCGAGCGCCTCTTTTTCAGAGAGAGTTTCCGCCGGGTTGATCCGGATGATATCGGAGAGATTACCGAAGCGGAATTTTTGGAAAAAGAGTACAAAGAGGAGATTTTGCGACATCTCGATCTTGATGCGATACGTGTCTACGAGCATAAGCTGATTGTCGATATGATGAACGGATCGGTTGCGAAAATTTATCCTGATCTTCTCAATGAACTGCAAACGGAGCATATTATGCTCAATGTCAATCCGGATGAGAAGAAACTCTCGACATTGCCGACACTGGAGAAGAAGTCACGGGAAAATCTTTCGAAAATCTTGCAAAGTCTGGGATACGATCTGGGATTTATCGTCTATCCCAACGGGCAAAAGATGTTAATGGCGACTGATCGTGGTGAAATTTTGCCGGAACATATCGCATTGCTGACGGTACTCAATCTGATCAACCGTACCACCGAAACGAAACGAAAGATCTTTTTACCGGCATGGGCGCCTGATCTGTACGATGCAAAGTTTGATAAACTGGAGATTGAGCGGGGAAAATATCGCAACTTTACCGCTGAAAAACTCAGAGAGTATTATCTGGTCGCATCGACGGAAGGGAACTTTGCGTTTACCGAGTTTGCCCTTAACCGTGACGCGATCTTTGCGAGTTTGAAGATTTTGGAGATTTTGAGTAAATATCAGCTTCGTCTGAGTGACGTGACGGATGAGGTAAAAGATCTCTTCTATCTGGAACAGCAGGTTGCCTGTCCCTCTGCGCTGAAAGGGAAAATGATGCGTAAATTTCTCGAAGATGCCAAAGGAAAGCGCGCATCGATGGAGGACGGTGTTAAAATATGGCTTGGAGAAAACGACTGGATTTTGATGATCCCCGATCAGTACGATGACAATCTGAATCTGTATATTCAGGCGGAAAATGCCGAAAAAGGGGATGCAATCCTGCGCACTTATCATGAAAAGATTGGACAGTGGATCAGTGAAAAAGACGACGCTTAACTTTCTGTGGCATATGCACCAGCCCTACTACAGGGATGACCAAAGCGGCGAAATCATCATGCCGTGGGTCTTTTTGCACGCCATCAAAGATTACTACGATATGCCCTGGTATCTGGAACGGATACCAGGCGTAAAAGCGACCTTCAACCTTGTGCCCTCTCTACTGGTACAACTCAAAGCCTACGAATCTTTCGATGTACCGGACAAGCTTCTCTCCGCTCTGCGTAAGGAGGTAGATGCGCTTGATGACGAAGAGAAAAACTACCTTGCCAGACACCTCTTTTTTGCCAATGTCGAGCATATGATCAAACCACTTGCGCGGTACGATAGTCTCTACGAAAAAAAGATGCTGTTTGCAGACGATGCGGAAGTTGCACAGGCGTTTGATCATCAGGAGTGGCTCGATCTGCAGGTGCTTTATCTGCTTGCGTGGTGCGGGGTCTATTTGCGCACACACAATGAAGTCGTACGTCGGTTACTTGACAAAGGGGCGTTATTTACCCAGGAAGAGAAGATCGATCTTTTGCGGACACTGGCGGATTTTATCAAAACAATCATTCCGTACTATCAAAAACTTGCCCAAAAAGGACGAATCGAGATCTCTACGACCCCTTTCAATCACCCGATTACACCGCTTTTGCTTGATATAGAAAACGGCAAACGGGCAAATCCGCAGACACAGATTCCGACAGTTCAAGGTTCACTTCATGAAGACGCCCTTGAACAGATCGATCGGGCGATTGCCTATTATCATAAAGTTTTTGGAACCGATCCGGTCGGTTTCTGGCCTGCGGAAGGAGCGGTGAGTTACGACTTTCTGGAGATTTTGCAACGACACGGTGTGAAATGGGCGGCGACGGATGAGGAGATTTTGTATAAAACCCTGAAAAAACATGATAAAAACGCGATCTACCGACGAAACATACTCCACTTTTCGGAAGGAGAAATCGCACTCTTCTTTCGTGATCATGCTCTCAGTGATCTAATAGGCTTTACCTATAGCGGTTGGGATGCGACGCGTGCAGTAGAGGATTTTTTACATAGACTCGAGCAGATTCACCAAAGCAGTGAAACCGACACGATGGTCAACGTTATTTTAGACGGTGAAAATGCGTGGGAGTACTATCCGAACAATGCCGACACCTTTTTCAGACAACTCTATACGAAGCTGGCAGAGACACCGTGGCTTGAGACGGGGTTGATGAGCGAGAGTATGCAAAATGACCGTATTCCACAAACCGATTTACAGTTTCTGGAGCCGGGGAGCTGGATCGGCGGCAATTTTAATATATGGATCGGGCATCCGGAGAAGAACAGAGCCTGGGAGTTGATTTACCGCACGAAAGCGGACTATGATGCGGTTGCCGGGAAACTTGATCCGCAAGTTAAACGTCAAATTCGCAAAGAATTCCTTGTCGCGGAGAGCAGTGACTGGTTCTGGTGGTACGGTGACGATCACCATACCGACGAAAAAGATACATTCGATATGCTTTTTCGAAAGCATTTGATCAACATCTATCATCTCATGAACCGGATGCCGCCGCAGGATCTTTTCACACCGATTATTTCAAAAGAGCACCGTTCCACACACCGTTTTCTGCATGAACCTATTTCAATGATCAGCCCGCAGATAGACGGTCGGATCAGTAACTTTTTCGAATGGATAGGCGCCGGAGAGATGCACTTTGCCTACGAACTTTCGGCGATGAATACACAAAACTTTCCGGTGGAAAAAATGCGGTTTGGATGGGACAGGGAGTATTGTTACTTTGCGCTGGAGGGTGAAATTTTCTCCGGTTCGGAGGTTGAGATTATCCTTGAAACCGAAGATCGGGAGTTTCGTTTTATATCGTCTGAAACATTGCAGAAAACACGTGAAAGCGCTTTTTGTTCAGGTAAAATTTTCGAGCTGGCGATCGAAAAGGAGCGTATCTGGAACAGACCGTTTCGGTTTCAGATCGAAAAAGCGGGGAGTATCGTACAACAGTTGCCGCTCTACTCAAAAATAGAGCTGGCGAAGATGGATCATTTGGAGAGATATTGGTTTATATAAGAAGGAAAAACATGCAAAAAACCGCACTGCTTCTGGGACTGCATTGCCACCAGCCGGTGGACAATTTTCATGAAGTGCTCGACGAGGCGATCGAGAAGTCCTATCTGCCCTTTTTCGAAGTGGCTCAGGCATATCCGGAGTTTATCTTCAGCGTACACTACAGCGGCTGGCTGCTGGAGTATATCCGCGATCATGCGCCTAAACTCTTCGCACTGATGCAAAAACTTGCCAAACGGGGGCAGGTGGAGTTTTTGACCGGCGGCTTTTATGAGCCGATTCTCGCGTCGATCCCCTCCCGTGACCGAAGGGCGCAGATCGACAAATTGAGTGATTTTATCGAAGCATATTTCGGGCAGCGTCCGAAAGGGTTGTGGTTGACGGAGCGTGTCTGGGACGGAGCGATCGCCAGAGATCTCGTCAAGTGCGGGATCGAGTATGTGGTGGTGGATGACTACCACTTTATCAGCAGCGGGTTCGATGTTGAAAATCTCAACGGATATTTCCTGACCGAAGAGGGCGGTAAGCGGCTCAAACTCTTTCCGATCAACAAGCATTTGCGCTATCAGATCCCGTTTGCGCCGGAAGCGGAGCCGGTGGCATATCTGGAGGAGATCGCCTCAGAGCAGGTCAGTGCGGGTGTGATCTTTGACGACGGGGAGAAGTTCGGTATCTGGCCCAAGACGCATGAATGGGTCTATGAAAAGGGGTGGCTGAAGCGCTTCATCGAAGTGGTGCTTGAAAGTGACAAGATCGAGACGATGCAGTACCGGGAGTATCTGAAACGTGCCTGTCCGATTTCACTGGCATACCTGCCCACCACCTCCTACTTCGAGATGGGAGAGTGGTCACTGCGTGCCGAAGATGCGGTGAAGATGGAGAAGATACGGGAAGCATTGAGCGAGAGATTTTCAGTCGAAGAGATCGAGAAGTTCGTCAAAGGCTCCATCTGGAAAAACTTCCTGGTCAAATACTACGAATCGAACCAGATCCATAAGCGCATGCTCTCCCTCTCCAAAAAGAGATTGGATGACGAAGCATATCTGGAAGAACTCTACAAAGCGCAGTGCAACGACGTCCTCTGGCACGGTGTCTTTGGCGGTATCTACCTGCCCAATCTTCGGGACAATGCGTGGCGTTTCATCATCGGGTGTGAAAATATCGCGCATTCGAAGTCCGGCAAGACGCGCATCGAGATTGACGATGCCAACTGTGACGGGTACGATGAGATCAAATGTGTCACTGACGATCTGATCTGTGTGTTTGACACCCGTGTGGGCGGAGCATTGTGTGAACTCGATGTGCGCGACAAAGCTTTCAACTTCGCCAATACCCTGACCCGTTACAACGAAGCCTATCATACCCATATCCGTGAAGCATGTGAACATGAACAGCAGCATACCGTGCCCAAAGAGGAGGAGGGGATTTCCACGATCCATAACGAAACAATCGAAAATCCGCAGCAGTATCTGCCCTATCTGATCGAGGACTGGTATCTGAAAAATAGTTTTGTCGACCATATCGTCGATGAGGGGTTTTCTCTGGAAGATTTTCAGAAGTGTCGGTTTCGGGAGTACGGCGACTTCGCCAACCAGCCTTTTACGATCACAAAAGTCAAAAAGCGCGGGTTTACCCTCATGCGTGAGGGAGGTATCTACGAAGGGGATCATAGAAGTGCCGCCAGCTTACGCAAACGATTTCGCCTCGAAAAGAACACGATCGACTTCAAAACAACTTTGAAGAGCGAAAGAGCGGGGCTTTACTACCTGATGGAGCATAACTTCCATTTCGCCGACAGCAGAGCCGTAGAGATCGAAGGAGAGAAGTTTGCAAAAGAGCACATTCTTTTGGCAAAAGAGTCTCTTGAACTCCACGACCCCTATACCGGGAAGCGCATATACTTTTCATTCAACCAACCGGTCGATGTCTACATCTACAGCCTCGACACCCTCTCTCAAAGCGAGGCAGGATTTGAACTGACCAATCAGGGGCTGACGCTGGGGTTCAAAGTGCCGATGGATGGGGAGACGGTTTTGAGAGGGGAGATGCGGGTGGTTTGATGAAGATGGATTTGACAAGTAGATTCTTGAAATGCTAGAATACAGTAATACAAGATTACTGTAAGGATCATACATGGTTACAACTGTACGACTCGATAAAGTGCAGGAAGAGAAACTGGCGGAGATTGCGGCATTGTTGCATAAAAAAAAGAGTGAAGTGTTGCGGGATGCTTTGGATCATTATGCGGAGTATATTTTATCGCGGAAAAAAGCACATTTCAAAAAGATCATCGATAAAGTCAAAGAGGCGGATTTTGAGGCGTACAAAACATACGAAGGGACGATAGATGACGCTCTCGAGGGGTGAGATCTATCTGGCAAATCTCAATCCGCAGAAAAAACCGAATGAAATAGGCAAATTGCGCCCGGTGGTAGTTGTGCAAAGTGATTTTATCAATGAAAACGGTTATCCTACAACGATTGTCGTGCCGTTGAGTACGAAATTGATCGATGATGTCTCTCCGTTGCGCTATCGTATAACCAAAAGGGAAAAATTGCTGTATGATTCAGATGCGTTGATAGCCCATATTCGGGCGATCGATAACGGGCGTTTTGTGGAAAGGATTGCATCGCTTACAGTTCATGAAATGGAAGAGATTCGCCGATGTATTGAAGAGGTGATAAGCTGATATTTAAATGTTGAGTTTTCATTTTTTTACAATATGTCACCCCGCTTTTGTACGGGGTGGTTAAAATTAGTTTTTAAAATGCGGCTTGTGCACATCAGCTAGAGGGCAGTCGTCTGAAAAATGGGTATGATGTTTCACATTATTTACATTCCATCGACTCAAATCCTGATCGAAGTTTTTTGCTCCTTTAAACATTTTGTTCATATTTGTTACCTCTGAAGTATCCCAGTTTCCAATGTCCTGGTCGAAAACTTCATTTTTTTCAAACATCCCTTCCATACTTGTTACCGAAGAGGTATCCCAATTGCCGATGTTCTGATTGAAAGCGGATCCATGAAACATATATGCCATCTTTTTGACGCCGGACGTATTCCAGTTGCCTATGGGCCGGTTGAAGTTGGAATTGGAAAACATAAAACTCATCCCGGTTACATTGGAGACGTCCCATTTTGCAAGCGGCTGGTCGAATTCGCGGTTGTTTGTGAACATACTGTTCATATTTGTCACGTGAGAAACATCCCAGTTTTCGATCGGTTGATTAAACGGAGAGCTTTCAAACATGCCGCTCATATCCGTAACTTGTGAAACGTCCCAGTTGCCGATCGGCTGATCAAACAGGGATTTGTTGAACATATCTTTCATATTTGTGACGCTGGAGACATCCCAGTTTTCGAGCGGCTGGTTGAAGCTGCTGTTGTAAAACATTCCGAGCATATTGGTGACGTTGCTGACATCCCAATTCTCAAGCGGTTGATCGAAATCGAAAGCATTCCAGAACATTGCACCCATGTCGGTGACGCTGCTTACATCCCAGTTTTCGATAGGTTGATTAAATTTAGTGGCATATTTGAACATCGCATGCATATTTGTTACATTGGAAACATCCCAATTCCCGATCGGTTGATTGAAATCGGAAGATGCAAACATATGGCTCATATTCGTTACATGCGACACATCCCACCCGGTAATGTCATATTGTACTTTTTTTGAATTGAATAGATAACTCAAATCTTTAACTTGAGAAATATCGAGATTTGAATAATCAATATTATGTCTTACCAGGTCTTCTAGTTCATCTCTGGTTACTCTTCCGGGATGCTCTGATTGAAAAGCGAGATCGGTGACAGTAGGATAATTGCCATTCCACTCTTCGTCATATACCTCTATCATCACCGGTGCGATTTTGTTTCGCATCAGCGCGACAATACGGAAGTTGTCAAGACGTACCCGGAGGTTTTGTGTACTGTTTTCCAACTCTTTCCCGGGAGATACATAACTCCATTTCCACTCTTTTTCGAGGTTTGGATTAAATTTGTAAAGCTCACCGTCTTCCACTACGAAGTCTGCACCCTCAATTTCCCAGCCGTTTGAACCGTTGAAACCGGTGCTTTTGTTGTTGTCGGCATCTATGAACACCTGTACGTGCCTCACTTCTTCCGGGTGACCGTCGTAAAAATTGACTTCAAACTCTTTTTCTGTTTCAGAAGCTGAAATATCCACGTTCCAGCTCCAGTCTTTGATTTGAACGGCTCGGATCTGTTTGGGGCTTATATGCGGTTTTTGATCATTATGGGTAGAGGGGCTTTTTTTATCCTGAATGGATGAGGGTGTATTTCCGCAGCCAGCAATTATTATGGGAATGGATAAGAGGAGGAGTTTTTCTATCTTCATGGTAATTCCTAATTGTCTCTTTGTCCTATTATAATGGAATATTGTTATAAAGTCAACTTTTTATTACTTTTAATATTGTTTTTTTCTTTATCTGAAT
>WGAE01000108.1 GCA_015489185.1 Campylobacterales bacterium | reverse complement strand
GTCCTTCCTGACCGCCGAGTGCAAAAATAGGCAAAAACGACACAACTACAAGCATCAACGCAAAAAAGATCGGCTTTCCGACCTGTTTCGCCGCGGCAATGATAATCTCCTGCCGTTTTTCAGGTGTTAAAGTTCCGGAGGCTTCATGAAGATGGATATGTTTATGCGCATTTTCGACCATCACAATCGCCGCATCGACCATCGCACCGATAGCGATCGCGATACCGCCCAGCGACATAATGTTCGAACCGATACCGAAAAATTTCATCATCAAAAAAGTCAACAATACCGTCACGGGCAACACGATAATGATGATCAACGCACTGCGCAGATGCCAGAGAAAAAGCGCGACCAGAATCATCACGATCAGACTCTCTTCCACAAGTGTATGTTTGAGTGTTCCGATCGCCTTGTCGATTAGATCGCTGCGGTCATATGTCTCGACAATCTCCACACCGGGGATTTTGAGCGTACGCAGTTTTTCTTTCACCGCTTTGATAACTCGGTAGGGATTTTCTCCAAAACGCACGACAACAATCCCTCCGACCACTTCCCCCTCACCGTTGAGATCCGCCATACCCCGGCGACTTGCGGGTACCGCTTCGATCTGTGCGATATCTTTGAGCAAAACCGGCGTTGCGTTGTGACTGCCCACAGCGATCTTTTCCATCTCAACGATATTTTTCAAATACCCTTTTGCCTGTACAATACGCTCAAAACCGCTTTGCAGCAGTACCCTGCCGCCTTTGTCGTCGTTACTCTTTCGTACCGCGTTCACAACATCATCTACAGATATATCATACTCACGCAGTTTATCGACATCGAGCGTAATTTGATAATCTTTGACAAACCCTCCGATCGAAGCCACTTCACTGACACCGTCGACACCAAGCAAAGCATATTTGTAATAGTAATCCTGCAAGGAACGCAATTCATCCAGAGAAAAACGATCCGATTTGAGCGCATACTCGTACGCCCACCCGACACCGGTCGCATCAGGTCCCATCGAAACCTGTGCTCCTTTTGGAAATGTCGGTGCCAGTTGCGCCAACTGTTCGAGGATTCTGTCGCGGGCATCGTACAGATCGACATCGTCTTTGAAAATGACGTAGATCAAGGCGTTTTGAAAACTGCTCATCGCCCTGACGGTTTGAATGCCTTTCAGACTCATCAACGCGGAAATCAGCGGATAACTCACCTGCTCTTCGATAATTTTCGGAGACTGCCCCTGCCATTTGACCTGGACAATCACCTGCGGCGGGGAAATATCGGGAAGTGCGTCGAGTGCGGTTTGTTTGACTGCCCAGACACTTGCACCGATCAACAATATTGTCGTAATCAGTATAATAAAACGGTTCCTCGCACTCGCTTCGATTATCTTCTCGACCATTGCTACCAATCCTCATCTTCATCTGAATCGTAAAGCGCGTTGGTCAAGGCATCGCTATCAAGTAAAAAGAGGACTTTATCGGCTACCTTTTCCCCTTCGGACAATCCGGAGAGGATTTCATAGCGTTTGGCATCGATCCGTCTTGCCGCGATCGCACGCGGTATAAAGGTGCCGTCCGGCTGTGGGATAAAAACATACTGTTTTGCATCTTTTTCCAAAACCGCGGTGCGCGGAAGCACCAGCCGTGTTTTTGCCTTTTCGGACAATGTCACTTTGGCAAACAAACCAGGAAAGAGTCCGGCACTGTTTTGCACTACAATCCTCAAAGGAATCGTCTGCGTTTTCGGATCGACCGTCGGATAAAGCATCTCGACACGTCCTTTAAACCTGCCGAAACCCTCCACATCGATCTGAGCATCCATACCGGATCGAATGAACCGCCGGTCACGTTGATACACATCCGCGATCACCCAAAGTGTGGAATAATCCGCGATTTTCAACACCGTTTTGCCTTTTGGCACAAAACTTCCCTCATCAATCTTTTTGTCGACGATATATCCTGAAAACGGCGACCGAAAATCAAACGTATAGTTACCGTCCATCCCGCCTTTTGTCAGATAAGAAACCCCTAACAATTTTAATTTCAAAAATGCATTTCTTCGCGTCTCTTTGGAAAAATGCCGTCCCAGTCGCAACTCCTCTACCGCATCGCTCACACTCCTGGAATAGATACGAAAAAGCGGCTCACCTTTTCGCACTAAACGATACTTGCTGTCGACATAGAGTTTGGAAATGAAACCGGAAAACCGCAAAGCCACTGCTTTGACACGACGTTCATCCACCGCCGTACGGGCATAATAGGTATGAGATACCGCACGTACCTCTTTACGCACCGTCACGGTTGTGAAATTGAAAAGTTGTTTGACCCGGAGAATTTCGGCATCCGCCACCGAAAATATCACCAAAAGAACCAGAAGCGTCCGTTTCATAGAAAATACCTTAGTTTTGCATAGTTTTGCCAACATGAAGCGAGCATATCGAGTGCTTTTTCTTCCAGTGCAATCTCTTCATTCACGGCATCCAGTAACTTGACCATTGAAATCGCACCCAATCCCATTTTACCGCTCAAATAACGGCGAATCTTTCGCTGCAACGGTAAAATACGCTGTTTGTAGATCAAGTAATTCTTTTTATCACGGATGAACCGTAACCGCAACGTTTCAAATTGATTTTGCATTTTCACCTTTTGTAACGCAAGACGTTCGGTTTGATAAGTCAAATCAATTTTTGCCTGTTGGGTGGCGATCTTCTCTTTTCCGCGTACATGAAGCGGCATCGATACCGAAAGATTCACATAATCCGCACGTCCCGCACGCTGATAATATCCACCGCTGACTGTCAAATCGGGACGCTCTTTCATCTTTGCCGAGGCAACCGCTTCATTCGCCGCTTCGATACGGTAACGATAGAGTTGCAAAGCGGGATGCTCTTTATCAAAAACGACAGGAATTTCCTCAGGCAAACTTTTCGGAAAAGAGACCTCTTTGATCTGCTGAAGCGTATGACGGCGTATCTGACTAAAACGCACCTGTTCCTCTGTTTTGAGTACCTCGCGTCGAACCTGCAATCGCTGCAACATTTGATCTGTTTCCAGAAGCAGATCACCCGAAGCACGATACCCCCTTAGCAAATTTTTGATACGACGCAGATTACGTTCATTTTTTCCGATTAACCGTAACCGTTTGTGAATTATAAAAACAGCATACACATCACTTGCAAGCTGCGACGCAATCCGACGCTTTTTATCCGCCAGTTTTGCACGTAACGCCTTATAGAGCTTCTTTGCACGTCTGCTGTCGGCTTTATAGCGATCACGCAGCGGTATCTTTTGCGAAATTGCGAGAAACTGCGTCTGCATCGGCTCAATCGAACGATCCAAAGGATCATCGATGCGCATATCGCTCAGCCCCGCACTCAACCGTGGATTTTCCCACAATGAAACCGCTTCAATCCGCGTTTTCTGCACTTCGATCTCTGCCTTGAGCATCTTAATTTCAGGATCGTTACGATATGCCGTTTCAATAATCTGGGGTAGCGTTTGCGCCCAAAGCCCCAATGAAACGATTAAAAAAAAGAGATATCTTTTCATGACCGTTTTAAACTAGAGATTGACACTGCCGCGTACCATACGCACCTTTCCGGCTGCATCTTTGAACTTCAGATGATACTGCCAGGTACCACCCATCGAAAAGTTGACGACCCCTTTGAAAACACCGTTATCCGGTTTGAGTTTTGTTTTGTATTCCATATAAGGCATACCAGGCATCTCCGGCATAAAAAATTTGACCTTCACTTTTACGTTACTGAGAGGTTTTCCCTCTTTCTCCACCGCAACCGCAATCTCGTTATTACCGACTGTCAGCGGTTTTTCGGATGATAATGTCAGCGTATAACCGTCAACCTCTTTTACATCATGAAGTGTCGCGGAAACCTTTTGAGACTTCATCGCACCTCCACATTTACCTGCACCGCATTTCATCCCCTCCGCAAAAAGCGGTGTCACGACAAAAAGTCCCAAAAATGTCAAAAGCATCATACTCTTTTTCATACTAAACTCCTGATACGAATTTACTCTTTCAAGTGATTATAGAAAAAAAGAATGGAGTATGTATGTAGTACTTCATGAAGTCAGAAAAGTGCAAATTTTCTTAAGAAAGAAGATAAAATTCATTAAAATTATTAATTTTAAATAAAAAAATCAATAATTATTTAAATTTTGACACAACTTTGACACAACTTTTAACTATACTTACATTGTAAGCTTAAGGGCTGGTAAGCTTATATCCGATCCAACGGAAGTAAAAAGAGACGAAAGAATTAGTAGCAACAGTATCCTTTGACAAAGCAGTTCATTCGATCTCCTTAAAAATTTCCTCCTTTTTAGCAACCTCTTTTTACTTCCGTCCAATCTTTCTCCTTAACAACGGGAGGGGCTCTCCCCTCCCTTGATTTACTTACCCGTTCGTATTTAAGATATCAGAAAAAGCATGGCAAAAAGTTTTTACAATGCTTTTAGCTTTTAGTAAGTTGTTTTCCAATAGTATCGATATACTGTGAAATGATAAATAAAGAAGGGGTATGGCTAATATGCACGACGAATTACCTACAAATCACAACGAATCTCTCATAGGCTCCTTGAATAAATTAATTAAAATTGCAATAAAAATATTGGCAATCTTAATGGTACTTGTAATTTTCTGGGGTGTTGGTGATGTACTGTACGTAATGTATAAAAATTTAATGGCTGAACCATTTATGTTACTTAACCTAACAGATATTTTTAAGACATTTGCCGCATTTCTGGCGGTTTTAATAGCCATTGAAATCTATCAAAATATTGTCTTATATCTAAGTTCTAACGTTATTCCCTTAAAACTTGTGCTTGCTACGGCGTTGATGGCAATAGCACGAAAAGTTATCATTATTGATTTTAAAGAGTTAACCCCTATGTATATTTTTTCGATTGCAGCAGTCGTATTAGCTTTAGGTATAGCATATTACGTAGTTAACCTGGAGCATGCACAAGATATTTTGGAATCAAAATAACACCGTTTACTATATATTTTCATTCATGATCAGGAGATAAATTCTCCTGATCAAAAAATCAATGTGAAGCAGGATACTCTTCGGGAGTTTTGGCATACTCTGCTCCGACGCTTGCACATCCCTCTGCGACACCTTCGGCTTTGAGCGCTTTGTCAAATGCCCAGTAGTGGTTGTAACTGCCGGCTCTTAAAAATTCAAAAACTTTAACAAGATCCGTTGCGTTGACTTCTTCAGCCGTTGTGATAAACTTATCGAGATCATCCACGTCGGTTACTTCGACCATACATCCTACCTGCAAAGCATCCACTTTTGACTGTGATCCTTTGGCATAGAGCGCATCGTAGAGCTCCTGAATCTTGTCGACACCAAACGTTCCGGCAGGCAGTGCACGCAACTCCTCTTCGGAGTAGTTAACGGTATAATCCTGAAGATTGGTGATATTGATGTCATATCTTTGTACCAAATCCTCGACAGCCGCTTCATGTTTCGTTTCGCTTCTGGTGGCGATGTTGTAAAACTGGTTAGTCGGATAGAGCTCGTTGAGCGCAAGATAGATATCTTTTGCCAGCTTCTCTTCGTTCCACATGTATGCCAGTGCATATTTTTGATCGTTCGTCAATGTCGCCAGCGGATAGGCTGAAAGATCAGGATACATACTCGTACCGTTACCGTTTTGCGCATCGTGCGCATTACCATTTTGTGCTCCGTTACCGTTTCCATTGCCCTGCCCCTTTCCATTGCCATTTCCTGCAGATGCCGAACCTGCATCTTGATCTGGCTTAACACCGCTATGCCATTTGCTTATACTGTTATCAAAATGCATCTGTGCCGTTGTAGCATCGACGTCAATGATACCGTCATAATCTTCATCCAATGCTTCTGCCAGATTTTTATCCAACTCCAGCAGCTGTGCTTCATCGCTCAACTCTGTAATACTCTTTTCTGTCGGAAGCTGAGAGAGTGTCTCAACCACATCTTGCGGTATCGTAATACCGTTACTCGGATCATTGTCACTGTCGAGTGCCTGCAACACTCTGAGCAACAATACTTTCAGTGATTCATTCGCGCCCGCCAGACTCTCCGGCGTCACCAACCCCTCCTGATTGGGAGCCGCTTCACCCATCTCCAGTTTACCGAGCATGAATCTGACCTTTTCACCTTTTTTGTACTTAAACCGTCCATATTGATCCGTCGTACCCCTCACACCGGATGCTGTTTCATACGACAGACCCTCTACCGGTGCATCGATAAAATAGCCCGTTTCGAGTGAACTGTCTTGAGTCGTGCTGTTGTTACTGCCGCAGCCGACCAACATAGCCGAAGCCGCCAAAGATACGATGCCAAGTTTGATATAGTTGTTCATGATGTTCTCCTGTTGTTTAAATTTATAGTGTAATTGTAAAACAGAAGCATTACCTGAGTATTAGCAGTATGGTTTTAGAAAAAGTACCCCAGACTCACCGAGCCTGAAAAGTCCGTGGCACTATTGCTGAGCCCTTTGGAGAGTTCTCCGGTAAGGTACCAGTGAGTGTCCCAGAAGTAGCCGGCATAAAGAGAGATATTTCTGAGATTTCCTTCCTCTTCATAGATGGAACTCTGCTCCGTATATGAGAGAGATGTATACAGCTCCGGAGTCACGGTATAACCCACTGAGAGTGTCAGGCGGTCACTGTCGGTCGTGGCGTCATCCTGCATAAAGGTGTGCTGCCACGCGATACTCAGATCGTAAACGTCAAAATAACGTATAGCTCTGGCACTTATGAAGTAATCGGTACGATTCCCGCTCTCTGAACCGGAGGGGATGTATCCGCCGACACCTGCTTTGAAGGTATATGTCTCTTTTTTCCAGCGGTAGTAAAAAGCCAGCGTCGTATCGTCGATGCCGCTTTCGCCGCTTTGCAAGTCATAGTTTGAGGTATAGAGCCAGGCGCTGAAATCGCCGTAATAGTATCCCAGTGAAAGACTCTGAGCGGTTTGGGAACTGTTCTCGTCCACTCTGGTATAGGCATATCCCACGCTGATATCAAAACGGTGCTCTTTTTTGAACGTCACTTTTGCAACCGCACATCCGTCGGCATCGACAATATCTGTCAGCGCAGAGTTTGGACAACGGTCATCTTCGTTCGCCACGCCGTCCATATCATCATCCAAAAACGCGGCATAAAGCCCTGTTGTTATGAGCAGAAAAACGACGAAGATTTTTTTCAGCACAGACGATCCCACCTATCTGCCGTGAGAGGGGATATTTTTTTCCGGTTGCGGGCGATGCTGCGGTGTCGGACGATGTTCGTTTTTTTCTCCACCGCCACGTCCCGGTGGAGTCATTTCATGACGCTGCATCGTCTCCTGATGCTGGTGCATCTTCTGCCGCATCTCCTCCACTCTTTCACCGACATGATGCATCGATTTTCCCATACCTTTTTGGTGCCCCTCCCCTTTGGCACCGCCATGCATCGATGCACGCAGTTTGTGCAAGGCTTTGTTTCTCTGCTCGGCATTCATGCGCGCCAGTTCTCGTTTGATCTCGTTCATCAGTTTAAAGCGCTCAGACTTCGGCGCGTTTTGCAGCCTGGCAATCTTCGATGCGAGATCACTCTGCGCAGCTACCAGTAGTATGGGCATCACCATTAAAAAAATCAAAACTCTCTTTTTCATCTCGTTTCCTATTTTTTTTATTATATCATAGGAAAACAACATTACTTGACTATTACCTTACCAAGGTCAAGTTTCACGATCGTTCCTTTACCCGGCTCACTCTCGATGCCTATACCGATCCCCAGTGCATCGCATAGCTTTTTGACAATATGCATGCCGATTCCCAGCCCTCGGTCACTCTCTTTGTAGTATCGCTCGAACACTTTATGCACATTTTCGATTCCCCTGCCGCTGTCCTTGACCAGCAAAAGAGAGTTTTGCGTCTCGATTTGCACAGTACCGTCATGATCGTTGTATTTACATGCGTTGCTGAGGATATTATCGACAATCCGTACAAAAGCATCTCTGTTGGATTCTAGTGTATAGTCGTCGATATCCGCCGAAAAGGAGATTTTCGGATAGAGTGTCTGAAAATGTGCAATCCGCTCCAAAATCATCTGCCGCAATCCAAACCGCTCCTTTTGCAAGGGAGAATCGTTCAAAAAGGCGCTGAGATTGTTCTGGAGCGAAAGAATCGTCGAAATGTTCGATTGCATACGCTCTATTTTACGATTGTGACCGATCTCTTTTTGAAAAAGTTTGAAATTGACCACCAGAGAGCTGAGCGGCGTGTTGATATCATGAAGCATATCTTTGACGAACTCTTCGTTGAGTTGCAACGCTTTTTTAAGCGGTCTGAGGGCATAGAGGGAGAAGAGAAACGATAAAAGTGCGATCAAAAGTGCGTAGAGTATAAATTTTTGTGCAAGATCACGCTTCAGTTGCGAAATCATCTTTGCATAACGCGCTTTTGGCAGAATCACCTTCAGCAGATAACCGTCGGCGGTAGGCACGTCGAAATAGGTATACAGATCCCCCTCTTTGTAAAGTGACTGCACTTTTTCCTTTTTGGTTTTGGGAACGAAATCGAGCTGTAACCCTTCACATTTGAGATCGAAACTGCAAATCTTCATGCGGTTAAACACCTGCTCGTCAATCGCACGCCGCTCCTGGCGATACTGCTGCATCGCAATCACAAAAAGCAATATCATCTGCAACGTAAAGAAGAGCAGAAAGCTTTTGAGCAGCGACTCGACTTCATACTTTTTCAAGCATATACCCCTGACCGCGAATGTTTTTGATCTCCAGACCGAGTTTTGATTTGAGTTTTGCCAGGTTGACACGCAGCGCGTTTGGATTGGGCTGTTCGAGCAGATCGAGGAGTGTATAGGAGCTAACGATTTTGCCCATATTGGTGATCAGTTCATGAAAGAGTGCCTGCTGCACCTCTCCAAGACCGATCGTCTCTTCCCCTTTTTGCAACACTCTCGTGTGCGGATCATAGCGCAGATCTTTGTACACTATCGTCTCATCGGCTCTGAGATATTTGCTCTTGATGCGGATCACCAGCTCTTCAGGATCGAAAGGCTTTTTAATGTAATCCTCCGCCCCCAGCGCAAATCCTTTGGAGATAGAGTTGATATCGGTCAGCGCGGTGATATAGATGGTCGGGGTGGTATCATCGGCGGCTTTGAGCTGTTTGAGCACTTCAAAACCGTTCTCTTTGGGGACGTTAATATCGAAAATATAGAGATCATAGCGATTCTCGAACGTGAGATCGTAAACCTCCTCCCCGTCATGCGCAACATCAACCCCGAACCCTTCACTCTCCAGATACTCCTGCAAACTTTCGCAGAGCATCTCGTCATCTTCCAGCAGTAATATTTTCATAGCTGAAGTATAACATAAAATTAAATATATTTTAAATTTTTATATTTTCTCAAAACCGATACTTCACACCCACTCCGTAGAAAATTGCATCGTATCTGTCAGGCTGGTCATAGTACGCAACATCTCCGGTCAACTGAATCTTTGGTCTAACCTGATAGGCGACATTTGCTTTGTACGTCCACGCATCGAAATCTGCCATACGTCTGTCACTCGAAGCATATTTTTGATCGGTGAAGTAAGATTTGCTCCCGCTGTAAAATTTGGCTTTGGTCTGCGTATAGTAACGCACCCCTGCACCGACACTTAATTTGGGATTGACCTCATAATTGAGTTCGGTCGCCAGTGTATGAGAGGTGATATCCCAGTCATCATCGTAAAAACGATAATCGGTGATACTGCTCAGATCTTCACGCAGCGCCTTGGTATAGTTGAGCGTCACGCCGTAGGCGGTTCTGTTTCCCGGTTTTTGCTCTTCAGTGATTTTCGGTTCTGTATCGTAATAGCGCACGACACGCATATAAGGATTGCTCAGATAGCCGTTTTCATGAATCATAAAAAGTGACATCTTCATGAGCGATGTTTTGTCGATGATCTGTGTAAAGCCGACTTCACCGCTGATCACCTCCAGATCTTTCACCACCGCACTCGCACCGCTGGCACCGTCACAAACATCGTTCCCCAGAGAACAGTAGACAGAGACATCGTTGTTCTGGTACGACGCACCCATCGTTATCGACCGATTTTTGCTCGCATCGAGATAGTGCAGATACTCGAGGGAAAGCTCTTTGGAGGTGTAGTCGTACTCGTCAGAGTAGTTCACTCCGGCGGTGAGTTCATCTCTGGAAGCAAACCGTTTGGTCAGTGCCAGTGCCACAGCGTTGCGCTTGTCTTCGTACGTAAGAGGAGAATAGCGAATATCGTTTCGATAGACAACGCCTTCGGGAAGCTTTGCACTGGCACCGCTGAAGGTGTCGTACCACGTCGGGCTTGCGCCGCTGACACTGTCATGTGTCACACTCAGATTAAGCGTATAGTCAGCTCCAAAATCCTTGTTGATCTCGATCGCCGGTGTATAGACAGTCGTCTCACCGCTGTTTTCATCGTAGCCCATATACTGCACGCGGACATAATCTTCCGCCGCTGACTGCATAGCAAGCAGCGCGGAGAGTACCAGTGCATGTCTGATCTTCAGTTGCATCCGCACCCTCCCCCGGCAACACCACCGCCGCCTTTACTCGCCTCTTTGGAGAAGTAGATATGTTTGGCAAATTTGGTAAAGAGGGCATTGCCGTTGTCCGGTTTCATGCGCTCTTTTGCCAAAAGTCCCTTTTCCCAGGGCTTCACATTTTTGACGGCGCACCCTTGAAAAAGCAGCACCGAGACCAGCAAAAGCCACCTCATCGCAACGCCTCTGTCTTTTCATATAACAGCGTATCGATGTGGTCTTTCGCACCCAAAATCAGCTCTTCCACTCTGCCGTTTTTAACGATATAAATCGCCGGCATCCCGATGGGATCGAAACGTTTGATGATCTCTCCTTTGGGATCGTTCAAAACCCTGAAACCGAGTGCATGCTCTCTTTTTAGCGCTTGTTGAAACGCTTTGCCCGCCGCCACATTTTCATCGACATCGATCCCGATCACCTCTATGCCCTTTCCCTTTTCACGCTCCGCAAAACGGTTCAGATACGGCAGCTCCTTTTTACATGAAGCACACCATGACGCAAAAAAGTCGATTACATAGATCCTATCTTTCTCCAGCCCCAGTTTTTTGGAGATCGGGTCGCTGAGACGATCCCCCTTCTGATACGCGGACAGGAGAACCGCCGTAAGCACCAGAAATACTGCTATGATACGCATTGCTCACCCTTAGCGCTGTATCGTGATCGCACCCGGTGCCTCTTCGCGGGTTTGACCACGTCTGCCGTGACAGTAGTTACAATCCGCATAAGCTCTGCCTTCATGATAGAACTTCGTGGACTGATTCACAACCGTGCCGTTTGCATCAAGCACTTGCGCTTTGAAATTGCCGGTGATCTTTTTGATCGGCAGTGAGAAGTTCTCTCCTTTCCCTTTGGAAACCGCCGCCATAAGCGTTGTCCCGTCCTCAAACGCCAGCCGTACTCTGTAGTCGTATGCCGATTTGGTACCGTTGATATCTTTATATATTTTTCCACCGGCAAGATTGTGGCAAATCATGCAGTGTCTGCCGTGACAGTGATCGCGCGGCGCTTTGTTGAAACCGGTCGGATCGGTGTTGGTTAGCTGTACGAGCGAATTCTCTTTTAACAGGTTCATGTAGAAAGCATCGACGTGGTAATTCGTATCGTTTTTGGCATAGAGCACGATACCGCCGTCGCTGTCCACCGTCTCCGTCAAATAGCGATAGTTGCTGATAAAAGTCTGGAAGTTATAGTTGGGCGCTTTGCCGAGTGTGATACCGTCATCCATCGGGTGTGCAGGGTCGATCGCTTTAAGCGTACCGCCGCCGAAGCTGTCGGTGTTATCCACTCTGACATACGCATACGGTTCGTATGGATACGACGCCGCCGTATCGAGTTTGCCGGCTGCTTTGGCAGTGATGCCTGCCCAGAAACTGTTTGCTTTACACTCTGTTTGACCGTTTTTGAAGATACACGCACGATAGGCGGTATCGCCGCTTTTGGGGTCAAGACTGTAGAGTTCGTACAAAAAACTGTCACCCACACCGAGTGTCACATATTTGTACCCTTTGGTTTTGGTGTTTTCGACCAACACGATCGGTTTGTCGCTGCTGCCGTCTTTTTTCAGTGCCGTCAAAAGCGTATCGCTGCCGACGATCACCCAGTTATCCGTCACCGCACGAATACGCTCCAGACGATCATCCTGCTCTTTTGTCAGTTTGACTGTTTTCCCTTCTAACAGATCGGTTTTGTACAAATTACCGTCCGTGGCAATAAAATACAATGCACCGCCCTTGAAACTGCTGGTACCGTGCCCTGATTTGATCGTTTGTCCCAGTGCAATCTCTTCTGCATTGCCGTCGGACTTATCGATCTTGTATAATTTTCCGCCGGTCAGTACAGCACTGTATGTGGTTCCGGGAACATCACCCGCAAATCCTCTGCTGCCCGCACTGAGAAGGTCACTACATGAAGTGAGTGTAAGATCGCACTTCTGGACTGTTTTGGCATCGTTGTCGTAAACCAGATAGCCGTCAATCGCCGCACCGTAGGATGGATAGGTGACGGTTAGAAGCTTTTTATTTCCCAGTGCGATCGGTGCATCGGTCGCGTTCATATTGGGTGTGATCAGCACGGAGGTGTTGCCCGCTTTGGCACTCAAATAGTATCGTGTACCCAAATAGTCAACTTTTACATAAGAGATAGAGGAGAGATTTTCCGCACTGCTATTTTGCACCGCCCGGGGCTGATCTCCGCTCTTTTGCATCGACACTTTGTAGGCTTTGCCGTTTGCGACATAAAAGAGTTTATCACTGTGCAAACCGGAGTATGTTCCGTTTGTAGCGTTATATTCAAATGCCGTCGAGATGACCGGATAGCGAATGGCGCTGATGTTATCTTCCGAGACAAGCGCTTTATCCGGTGCATCGCCGGCAATGACACGCACATTTTTCAGCGCGCCCAAACCTTTTGGATCGGCTTTTCCGTAAAAAAGATAACTCTTTGCACTGT
>WGAE01000107.1 GCA_015489185.1 Campylobacterales bacterium | reverse complement strand
TTACCGTATGATTTCCGTATTCGAAGATGTTTCCCCGCTTGACCAAAAATGTTACGATCGCTATCTTCTCAGTGAAGATCTACTGATGGAACACGCCGCTTCGGGACTGAAGCAGGCATTGCCGAAAGAGGTAAAAAGTGTTTTAATCCTGAGCGGTCCGGGTAACAACGGTGCGGACGGCATCGCACTGGCGCGCATGATTCAGGCACAATTTGATCGAGTCGTACTCGTTTTGCCCTACGGTGCAAAATCAAAAATGGCCAAACTGCAACTCAAACGTGCACAAGCGGTAGGAGTGGAAATCGCCGGGGAACCGTTTGAGACGGATGTCGTCGTCGACGCACTTTTCGGCTCAGGTCTGAGCAAACCGCTTGATCAAAAAGCGATCGACCTGATCGATACACTCAACCGATACGAAAGCTATAAAATCGCCTGTGATATCCCAAGCGGTATCGATCTGCGTGGCAATGTCACCAAAGTCGCATTCAAAGCGGATGTAACCGTCACGATGGGGGCACGGAAAGAGGCGCTTTATTCGGATACGGCAAAAGATTACGTCGGAGAGATTCGGTGCGCCGATCTTGGGGTTAGCCATCTGCTTTATGAAGACAAAACAGCCACATACCTGCTGGAAACTTCGGATCTGAAACTTCCGCATCGTACCGCAAACAATTGCCACAAGGGAAATTTCGGACATTTAAACGTTATAGCGGGCAAAAAACCCGGTGCGGGTATCATCGCGGCGCAGGCAGCCTATGCGTTCGGTACGGGTCTGGTTACCGTCATCGAAAACGAACCGCTCTCTTTACCGTGGGATTTGATGCGCTCGACGACACTGACCGAACACGCGACGGCTATTTGCATCGGGATGGGGCTGGGGAATCAATATGACGATACCTCCCTGGCAAATTTCTTGCTCTATCATAATCTCCCGGTTTTAATCGATGCCGACCTCTTTTATCATCCGATTTTACAGGAAGTACTGGGCAGCAAAAAAGAGCTGGTACTCACACCGCACCCCAAAGAGTTTGCTTCTTTGCTTAAGATTACCGGATTTGGTGAATACAGTGTTAAAGAGATACAGTCTGATCGTTTCGGATGGGCAAAACGTTTCAGTGAAAAATATCCGGATCTGGTTTTGGTACTCAAAGGAGCAAATACGCTGATCGCACACCAAAACAATGTCTACATTCAGCCCTTTGGCAGCAATGTGCTTAGCAAAGGCGGCAGCGGCGATGTACTCGGAGGATTGATCGCGGCACTCCTGGCACAGGGATATTCACTGCTTGATGCCGCTGTCAGCGGATCGATTGCACACGCACTGAGCGCAAAACGTTTTACAAAAAACAATTACGCACTCAATCCGTTCGATCTGATCGAAGGGGTTAAAACACTTTGAAGCGCATCGTGATCCTCTTTAGCGGAGAGGGAACCAATATGGAAAACCTCATCCGTACACTCCACCCGCATAAAGTCAATGTCGTCGCCGCAATCACCAACAACCCTGAAGCAAAGGGAATCAAAAAGGCACATAATCTCGGTATTGAAACAAAAATACTCAATCATCACGATTTTGCCGATAGAGAAGTCTTCGACCGGGCACTGGTCGAAACAATCAAATCCTACCGTGTCGATTTGACGGTTCTTGCAGGATTTATGCGTATCCTCACTCCGGTTTTTACCGAAACGATCAAGGCAATTAACATCCACCCCTCTTTACTGCCGCTCTTTAAAGGGGCAAACGCACTCGAAAGAAGCTACCGTTCCGATATGAAAGTGGCAGGTGTAACGGTTCATGAAGTGGTTACGGAAGTCGACGCCGGGAAAATCATCGCCCAGAAGTGTTTTGACAAAGAGGGAATGGATTTTGAGACTTTCACACAAACGATTCACGCCTGTGAATATGAAATCTTCCCAAAAGCTGTACTCCGTTATCTGCAAATCGCATAGTTGCCCACTTTTGTTTGCCTTAAACCGCCAAATGCGATATAATACTTTCCACAAAAATCTTCTTGATAAGAGTTTTTGTTATGAAATTGATCACAAGATATCCATATAGGGGAAGAGATGAAAGATACACTGAAAATCGGAAAGTATGAGTTTGAAAGCAGGCTGATCGTCGGAAGCGGCAAATATCCCGACTTCAAAACGACACGTGAGGCAACACTTGCCAGCGGTTCCAATATGATTACCGTCGCGGTGCGAAGGGTCAATATCACTAATCCAAACGAAGAGAATTTGATGGACTATTTCAAAGATACCGATGTGCAGATATTGCCCAATTCCGCCGGATGTACAACTGCCGAAGAAGCGATTACGCTCTTTCGTATGGTACGTGAAGCTACAGGAATCGATATTATCAAGATGGAAGTGATCGGTGATACAGCAAAAACACTCTATCCTGATGTCATCGATACGCTGAAGGCAACCGAGGTACTTGCCAAAGAGGGATTTACCGTTATGGCGTATACCAACGACGATCCGATTATGGCAAAACGGCTTGAAAACGCCGGTGCGGCAGCGGTCATGCCGCTGGCGGCGCCTATCGGAAGCGGGCTGGGAATCCAAAATCGCTACAACGTCCTTTTTGTCAAAGAGGCAGTCAACGTTCCTGTGATTGTCGATGCCGGTATCGGTTGTGCCAGCGACGCGGCGATCGCAATGGAGATCGGTGTCGACGGAATTTTAACCAATACGGCAATCGCCCAGGCAAAAGATCCGGTACAGATGGCTAAAGCAATGAAGCTTGCGGTACAGGCGGGACGTATGAGTTATCTGGCGGGAAGAATCCCCAAGAAACCTTTTGCAACCGCCAGTTCACCGACAGAAGGTCTGATCGAATTTTCCAAAGAGTGATCATCCAGAAAGTTTTTGACACAATTTTATCACAATTGTGTCAAAAACTATTGACAAATAAGAAATTTTTGAGTAAAATCTCACCCTCGAAACGCAAAAGTTTCCGGTGCGGAGTGTAGCGCAGCCTGGTTAGCGCACCTGGTTTGGGACCAGGGGGTCGAAGGTTCGAATCCTTTCACTCCGACCATTTAAATTGTAAAAATGACCTTATGGTGGGCGTAGCTCAGTTGGTTAGAGCACCAGTTTGTGGCACTGGGGGTCGCGGGTTCGACTCCCGTCGCCCACCCCATAAAACCGGAGCCGATGCGCTCGTAGCTCAATTGGAT
>WGAE01000106.1 GCA_015489185.1 Campylobacterales bacterium | reverse complement strand
CCCCTGAGCTATTCCCGCACCCTTGTCAACGGAGACGAAATTATAGCGAAAAAATTTTTAATTGTAAAGAGATAAACAAACTTTTTTTGAAAAAAATCGATTTGAAAAAGTGTTATAATACATATTATGTTTCGTATCGTTGCCGTTATTCTCCTTTTTACCGCTGTTTTAACCGCCGAAGAGACTTCACCTTTTGTGCTGGAAAATCTTCGATACAAACTTACGCGATATTATCATAAACTGCTCGGTAGCATCGACAACGATACAAAGTGCGATAAAAAATGTACAATCGCACAACGAAAACGTATCAAAAAAAATAAAATACATATCATCACGTCGGTCAAATCAACCGAACAAAAACATTTATCGCTATCTTTAAACGTGCGGGGACACATCGATCTTCCCAATATCAGCAAAAAACTGCATCTGGTTTTCAGTCAACAGGGATCAGACACCCTGACAAACAGACAGGTTGACCGGGAAAATGAAAATGTCATTACCGATACACGTTTTCGCATCGGACTAAAATATAACTTTTATCACAAAAATGCGCTCGATATCTCTACAAAACTTAGCTTCAAAATTCACAGACCATTCGGTCCGTTTCAAGAGTTCAGTGTCAAAAAACTTTTTACCTTTCCTCATGACGATTTCTCTATTTATACCCGCGGTAGTCTTTACTACTTCTACGCTTATACCTTTTTTGCGGAATCACTCGAATGCAACTTCATCCAGCCGCTGACTTCAAAATATTTGCTGGCATTTGCCAATGAATGGGAAAACAACGCCAAAAATCACCGTAACAAGCGCCTGACACACCATTTGCGTCTGCACCACAATTTTGATCAAAAAAACCATCTGGTATACTGGCTTTCATACGGCACGCTGGCAGAAAGAGATAGCCATTATCGTGCAGAATGGCGTGCTCTCAGCGTAAGCTATATCCACTATCTCAACAAATGGTTTTATGTACAAACCATTCCAAGAGTTGTCCAGCGTAAAGAGCACGGATACCGAAACGATGTCGAACTGAGTATCAGTTTTGCGATGCTTCTGGGAATTTAAAGAACAATTTTGACATTTTTATCTTTGCGTAACTGTTCGAAGAGCTCCTTTCTGTCGTCGTCATTATGTACCAGCGTTGTTACTTTATAGCTATGGTACTTTTCTGTCTTGCTTTTGTTCGATTTAGTCACTTTGTGATCCCTTTCTCCAAAAACACCTTTGGTAATATCATGAATATTACACTCTTTATCGACAATCACTTTATAATCCCAGTTGCAAGGGTATTGCAATTCCAGTTTTTTATCTTTTAAATTCTCCACTTTTCCCTCCGCTTTTAGATTCGAGTCTGACATCGGAAATGACCATCGATTTATCGATCGCTTTCGCCATATCGTAAATTGTTAGCAAACCTACCGACACACCGGTCAACGCTTCCATCTCCACACCTGTCTTACCTGTCAGTTTTGCCGTCACTTCCAGTTTGAATCCGGGAAGCTGCGGCAATTCAATCACATCAACTTTTACCGATGTCAGCATCAAAGGGTGACACATCGGAATCAGGTTTGGAGTCTGTTTTGCGCCCTGTATCGCCGCAATGACCGCCGTTTGCAATACGGGACCCTTTTTGGTTTTGTTAGAAACAATCATTTCAAACGCTTCCCGGCTCATTTGAATTGTTCCGCTTGCAACCGCAATACGTACAGTCGGATCCTTTTCGGTCACATCGACCATCTTCGGTCTGTCCTGTTCATCCAGATGTGTCAACTTCACACTTTATCCTTTATTGCTTTCTCCGCGCTATTATACCATACACAATTAATACACATTTAATTAATATCATACTAAAATTCAAATCTTTTGAAATTTAAATAATTTAAAATTAAGGTTGTATCTATGCGTTTTCTCAAACAGCTATTTCAAGCGACACTATTCATCTCGTCAATCTTCTTGCTGGCAACCCAAACGGCAAACGCCAAATCAACTACTCCGGAAGTAAGGACTATTGAGCTTAATACAACAAAAGGGATGCCCATCACCATTACCGTCACTCCCAACGGTTTCCTCTTTGACAAATTTTCAGGTAAGGCGGTGCTACTGGACTTTTTCGGACCTTATTGCCCACCTTGTCTTTATGAAATTCCGCATCTGATTGAAATGCAAAAGAGTCATAAAAACAAACTCCAGATTTTAGGCGTTCAGGTACAGACAAAAATGAGTAACGATGATCTCAACGCGTTTATCAAACAAAAAGGGATCAACTACCCGGTTGTCAATCTGGACTATGCATGGGATCTGGTATCCTTTATCAGAGCCAATACCGGATGGCAGGGTCAGATTCCCTATATGCTCATTTTCGACAAAACAGGCAACTTGAGAAGACAATTTATCGGTATGACACCAAACGAAAGCATCCTCAAATACGTCAAGTAACACTTCGCCCGGCAAAACCCGGGCGCTACTGCATTACACTGTCATAAATCACATTCTCAAACTCATCAAGCTTCGAATAGGATGAATCTGTTTGCGGCGTTTGTAACGCGACATTGCTGACAAGCGCATACTTTTGCCTGTGTCCCTCGGGCATTTTGTGAACAGAAATAACCAGATTATAATCACCCGCAGGAAGCGTTGCGACAATCTGTTCGACATTATCCACTCTGTTAAACGTATCTTGTGTTGCGAGATTCGTCGGATGTGCGGGATCCAGCGAAAAAGGATAGATCGTATGATAGTCGCGATCAACAATCGTCATATCTAAATCACTCCAAAGCTCTGAAACCGGTACAAAACCCGAAACAGGGTCTATCCAGCAGAGTGTCGCTTTGACTTTCGTTAATTTTTCCAGATGCAAAGGATAAATCTGTTTCTGTTCAGCCAAAATAGTTTGCAACTGCACCAGTGAATCATTCGTATCCATTGTATCAATCACCTTGACCGCTTCGAGGGTGTTCAATAAACCGAAACCGTATTCATAATCGGGTCCTCTCCTCCCCAAATCCTGTGCGGTATTTACCAGTAACGCTTTGAGAAAATCCTCACGCATTCTTTCATGATTGACCTGCAGATAGCGCTGCTGTAACAGTGCCGTCGCTCCGGTTACGGCGGGGGTTGCCATCGATGTTCCGCTCATATTTGCATACCCGTTGTCACTCTGCTCATCCAGTGAGTAGACATACAGCCCTTTGGCAACGATATCGGGCTTAATCCGTCCGTTCGATACCGGTCCCGTACTGCTAAACGGAGTCAGTTTCCCGTCATAATCGACAGCTCCGACCGTCACGACATTTTTGGCGTTGCCGAAATCTTT
>WGAE01000105.1 GCA_015489185.1 Campylobacterales bacterium | reverse complement strand
GGACTGGATCTGAAAGAGGGAATGCAGCTTTACGGTCAGAGCGAAGACGGACAGACGGTAATGGTTACCGTTAAATCTTTCGACGAAAACAGTGTCACGATCGACTATAACCATCCGCTTGCCGGAAAAGATTTGACGTTCAACGTCAAAGTGGTTGATGTACGTGAAGCGACACCGGAAGAGGTAGCGACCGGTCAAGTCGGCGGCGGTGAGAGCTGTGGCAGCGGCTGCGGTTGTCATTAACCGTTTACCTCGCTCACAAAACTACATAATTTAATATTTCGCCCGTTCGGGCGAAATATTTTCTTTTCATAACACTTTCTCCTGTGCTTTTTGTCTAACGTTTAACTTGCTATAATAGTGCGAAAAAGAGCAAGGAATTACATGCAAAAAACAGCATTCATTTTTCCCGGACAGGGATCTCAGTCTGTCGGAATGGGAAAAGATTTCTACGATAACAGCGATATCGCCAAAGAGATGATTCAAAACGCATCGGATGCACTGGGGATCGATTTTACCCATCTTCTGTTTGAAGAGAACGATAAACTCGAACAGACCGAGTATACCCAGCCCGCCATTTTGCTGGTGAGTACGATTGCGCATAAACTCTTCGAAAATAGCGAAAATATCAAACCGATCTTTGCGCTGGGACATTCGCTCGGGGAATTTTCGGCGCTGGTGAGTGTCGGGGCACTCGATTATATCGATGCGGTCAAACTGGTACATCAGCGCGGAAAATTGATGAAAGAGGCGTGTGAAGGCAAAGATGCGGGAATGATGGCATTGATCGGACTGGATGACGCGACTGTGGAGCGACTTTGTCAAGAGGCGCGCAATGAAGGGAAAGAGGTCTGGGCGGCAAACTACAACAGCAACGGACAAATTGTTGCGGCAGGGAAAAAGTCCGATCTGGCGGCGATGGAGTCGGTTTTCAAAGAGGCGGGTGCGAAACGTGCGCTGTTGTTGAATATGTCGGTTGCGAGCCACTGTCCGCTGCTCTCCTCCGCCGTCGCGCCGCTCAAAGAGGCGCTGGAGATGTCATTGAAAGATGATTTTATCGCACCGGTCGTCTCAAATGTCACGGCTGAAAAATATGCGACGCGCGATGAAGCGATTGCCCTGCTTCCGGAGCAGTTGATTAAACCGGTACTTTACAAGCAATCGATCGAAAAGTTTGAAAATGAAGTGGACCTTTTTCTGGAGTTTGGCGGTAATGTCCTCAAAGGGCTTAACAGACGTTTGACGAAAAAACCCACGCTTGCCGTGACGGATACGGCGTCGCTGGAAGCGGCGATCGAAGCGATCGCGTAACGATGAAGGCGGCACTTGCGCAGATCGCGCCGAGACTGAGCCGGGACAATATCGATATTCATGAAAGTATTGTCCGCGAAGTGGAAGGGGTGGCGGATGTCGTCATTTTCCCCGAATGTTCGCTCAACGGTACGATGTTGCAGGATGCCGCTTATGAAGATGCTTTTTTACTGAGTGAGCTGACACTTTTTGAAACCTTGAGCGAACGTATCGATATTGTTGTCGGTGCATTGACCAAAGAGGAGCATAAACTCTACAACAGTGTACTCTACTATAGCCGCGGACAGCTTTTAAATCTGCACCACAAGATCAATCTGCGAAGACGTGAACGTGACATCTGTGTCGCCGGAGATACGATTAAAAGTTTTATGACACCCTACGGCAAAAGCGTCGTCGTGACCGGAGACGATTTGTGGCAGGGTGATACGCTGGCGAGTATCGAGCGTCTGCGCCCCGATTTTCTTTATGTCGTCACCGCTTCGGAAGCGGAGGGGTTTACGGAAAAGGGGCTTGATATACTGGATCGCTATATGCAGGTTTTGTCGGTTTCGGCGATGCTTGGCAAAAGTGAGACGCTCTTTGTTAACCGTGTCGGTTTTGAAGACGGCAGAGGATACTGGGGTGCCAGTTGTGTGATGACGGCGGAAGGTAAACTGAGCAAACAGGCGCGCCTTTTCGAAAAAGAGGTTTTACTGACCGCCACCGATACCGAACGCTCCTATATCAAAAAATATTTGCGCCGGGACTGAAAACAAGGAGAAGAGGAAAAGATGAAAATCGCGATTATGGGGGCGATGCCCGAAGAGATTACACCGCTGCTGGAGCAGATGGAAAAATATGAAACGGTCGATTACGCCCAAAACCGTTACTATCTGGCGGAGTGGAAAGGGGTGGAGCTGATCCTTGCCTACAGCAAAATCGGAAAAGTCTTTGCCGCTTTGACCGCAACGACAATGATTGAAAAGTTTGGAGCGCAAAAGTTGCTTTTCAGCGGTGTGGCGGGAGCGATCGACCCGAAACTGAAGATCGGTGATCTGATCGTCGCGACTAAGCTCTGTC
>WGAE01000104.1 GCA_015489185.1 Campylobacterales bacterium | reverse complement strand
TTTGGAAGCGTAGGGGATTTTGTTGTAGAGATTTTGAATCTCTTTATAAAGGGCACTCCCGCCAAAAAGCAGTGTGGTACACAGCAGCAGGAGCGCAAGAAGTCTACTGATAATCTTCCCCATGCTCGAGTTTTTGCATCAGTTCATGAACAGTGATCAGTTTATCGAGACGGTAACCGTTGGCACCGGTAAAAAAGAGTCCTGTTTCGGTATTGCCAAGATAGGCGTCGGAGAGCCGATCGGCAATACAATACCCCACCGCGCGCGCCTCTTCACCGCTGTTGCAGGGAGCGACACAGTTGCTGATACAGGCGACTTTGGGTGCGGTTTTTTTCTCGATCATCTCCTGCAGGTGGGTTTTGACACCGCGTGCGGGAAGTCCGACGGGAGATTTGAAGAGCTTGATATCTTCTTTTTTGGCGTTGAGGATCACTTTTTTAAAATTTTCGTGTGCGTCGCATTCGTAGGTACCGATGAAACGTGTTGCCATTTGGACACCCGCGCATCCCATCGCCAGAAATTTCTCAATATCGTTTTTGTCCCAGATACCGCCGGCGGCGATGATCGGAATATCACCCCAGTTTTTCGCCTCTTCGATGACAGGGGGGACAATATTTTCGAGTTGATACTCCTCCATGAAACACTGCTCGTAGGTAAACCCCTGGTGTCCGCCGCTAAGCGGTCCTTCGACGATCACCGCATCGGGAATACGATTGTAGCGTTTCCATTTCCGGCAGATCAGTTTCAGCGCTCTGGCGCTGGAGACAATGGGAATGAGCGCCACATCGGGAAAGTCCTGGGTAAATTCAGGCATATTGGTCGGAATACCCGCACCTGTGATAATGATATTTGCTCCCGCTTCACATGCGTCATGAACAATACGACCGTAATCGTTGCTGGCATAGAGGACATTTGCCGCCAGCGGTTTGTCTCCACAGATTTTACGGGCGTTTCTGAAGATGGCGAACAGCCCCTCTTTGGAGTAGAAATTCTCTTCCAGATAGGGTCTGCCCTGAATCAGTTTGTGTGTAAAATGTTTGTTATCGTAGTAGCCTGTTCCGACGGCGCTGATCACACCCAGTCCACCCTCTTTGGAGACCGAACCCGCCAGCCTGTCCCAGCTAATGCCGACGCCCATACCTCCCTGAATGATGGGCTTTTCGATCGTATGCTTACCGATTTGAAGCGGTTTAAATGCCATATTAGTTTACCTTTGCTTTTGCGAACTTTCTTTTGCCTACCTGGACAATATATTCACCTTTTTCAAGCTTTAATTGTTCATCCTGGATTTTTTGCTGATTGATTTTAACAGCACCTTGCTTAATGTCACGTCTTGCCTGCGAGGTGGAAGGTTCGAGTTTGGTTTCGGTGAGAATTTTTGCAATCCAGACAGGTCCTTCAAACGAAAATTCGGGAATATTTTCGGGAATTTCACGCTGTTTGTGGACTCTGTCGAAAGCCTCTTTCGCTTTTTGCGCCGCCGCTTCGTCATGGTAGCGGGTGACAATCTCCGTCGCCAGCGCCTCTTTGGCGGTTTTCGGGTGCACTTTGCCCGAAGCGACGTCGGCTTTGAGCTGTCGGATCTCTTCGAGCGATTTTTCGCTGAGCAGTTCGTAGTAGCGCCACATCAGATCGTCGCTGATACTCAGTGTTTTGGCGAACATCGTCTCGGGATCTTCGGTCACACCGATATAATTTCCGAGCGATTTGCTCATCTTGTTGACACCGTCCAGACCTTCAAGAAGCGGCATCATCAACACCGCCTGCTCTTTGCCGACGTTGTAGGTGCGTTGCAGGTGTCTTCCCATCAGAAGGTTAAATTTCTGATCGGTACCGCCCAGTTCAATATCCGATTTGAGGGCGACGGAGTCGTATCCCTGCAGCAGCGGATAAAGAAATTCGCTGATGGAGATCGGTGTTTCGTTTTTGAACCGTTTTTCGAAATCGTCCCGCTCGAGCATTCTGGCAACATTGAAAGTGGTTGTCAGTTCGACGATCCCTCTTGCTCCCAGTTTATCGATCCACTCCGAATTGAAAACGACTTGTGTCTTTTCAGGATCGAGGATTTTGAAAACCTGCTCTTTGTACGATTTGGCGTTTTCCAGGACCGTTTTGCGATCGAGCGGTTTTCGGGTGGCGTTTTTGCCGGTTGGATCGCCGATCATTCCGGTGAAATCGCCGATCAGAAACTGTACGATACCACCGAATTTCTGAAAAACGGCGAGTTTTTGGATCAGTACCGTGTGTCCCAGATGCAGATCGGGCGCGGTCGGATCGAATCCCGCCTTGACGTAGTAGGGTTCACCGGTTTTGAGGTAACGCTCCAGCAATGATTTGATACGCGCTTCGTCGATAATTTCTGCAGTGCCTCTTTTGATTTCATCCAGTGCGACATTCAGATCAAACAATGTTCTATCCTTTCATGAAGGGTCTATTTTTTATATGCGTCGTTGAGCGGCATAAATTCAATGATTTTATACCGTTTGTTCGAATAATTGACCAGTTTCTCTTTTTTACCGGGAGGAATGTCGACGACCATTTCAAAATAGTCCGCCTGTGAGTTTTCACTTCGAGAGAGATTGATGGTCAACAAATCCACGCCGATTTTAGCCAAAAATAGTAAAAAAGAGGCTAAAGAACCTTTTTTATTTTCGATGCTGACGATCAGTTTGTAGTGTTCGGGTTTGTCGGTGGACCAGCGTACGAAAACCATCGGTTTGTGCTCTTCCATCAGGGCGTTTGCGGTCGAACAGAATTTGTGGTGGACGATCACTTCGCTTCCCTTTTTGAAACCGACAATTTCATCTCCGCGTTTGGGGTGACAGCAGTAATCAAACGTCACTTTGGAAAAGTGCTGGGTTCCGTAGACGACGATATTGTCAAAAACCTGTTTGCGCAGTGCATACTTTTTGAATGTGGAAATCATCGGGATAAATTTACTGTTTTTGAGCAGCATGCGTTTGAGCTGGTAGATAATCTCCTGCAGATACTGGGTATCGGTTGCCGCTTTGTGGATATTTTTACAGGTGTCGGTGTTTTCGAGGTAGGGTTTGAGTGTTTCGTAAGGGATATTGAACGATCCGAGTAAAATATTGAATGCCGTCAGTTTGTCGAGTTCCTTGCGTTTGTGGTTACAGTTGATGCGCATCGCGTTTTTGGCTTTGGCAGTTTTGACCTGATCGATCCAGGAACAGCGCAGAATCGGTTCGTTTGCAAGTTCGATACGGACAATATCGCCGTTTTTGAGCGCGGTCAGCAGCGGGACGCGTTTTTTGTTGACGTAGGCGGCTTTGGTATGGTCGCCTATTTCGGTATGAACGGCGTAGGCAAAATCGAGTACCGTCGCCCCCAGTGGAAGGGTGAAGACATCCCCTTTTGGGGAGTAGACGGAGATATCCGCCGTGTAGAGATCATCTTTGGCAAGCTGGTACATATGTTCGATATTCTCTCCCTCTTCACTCTGGGAACGCAGTTCGTTCAGCCATGTCAGCTTGGGCGAGAGTCCTTCATGTCCTTTATATTTCCAGTGTGACGCGACACCGTATTCGGCGGTTTTGTGCATATCGAAGGTACGAATCTGTGTTTCAAAGATCGACGAATCGCTGAAAACGGTTGTATGGATCGTCTGATAACCGTTGTCTTTGGGGACGGCGATATAATCTTTAAAGCGGGAGATCAGTGGTTTAAAGTTCTGGTGGATGATTCCCAGCGCTTTGTAACACTCAAGCGGTGTTTTGACCAGAATGCGAATCGCCATCAAATCAAGCACCTCTTCGATCGAAACCCCTTTGCGCTGCATCTTCATGTAGATCGAATAGGGGTGTTTGATCCGCTTGTGGATCTGAAATTCGCCGTCGATGAAACCGTTTTTGAGCATCAGTGTCTTGACTTTGGAGATGAAATTGTTCAGTTGCAGTTGCAAACGCTGTTCGTTTTGCTGGAGAAAATCATTGATTTTGTTAAACTCTTCGGGGAAGAGGTAGGAGAAACTGAGATCTTCGAGCGCGTTTTTGATCGTGGCGATACCGAGTCTGTGCGCGATCGGAACGTAGACCACCAGTGTCTCTTCCGAAATACGACGCTGTTTTTCCGGTTTGAGCGCGTCGAGTGTCAGCATATTGTGCAGGCGGTCGCAGAGTTTGATCACCAGTACCCGGACATCCTCGATCGAGGCGATCAGCATCTTACGAAATGAGAGTGCAGAGGTGATCAACTTTTCGTCCGAAGTGGAGGGGATCAGCTCTTCGTCGCGGATTTCAGTGATCTTCGTCAGCCCCTCGACCAGTCTGGCGACCGATGGACCGAAGCGCCTCGTAAGTTCGTCAATTTCACAATGGGTATCTTCAATGACATCATGAAGCAGTGCGGCGATGACCATCTCCTCGTCGCCGCCGACATAGGCGGTCAGTGCCGCGACAAGGATGGGGTGGACGACATAGGGTTCGCCGCTTTTACGTATCTGATCTTTGTGGTAATATTCGGCAAGCGCGACGGCATCGACAATTCTGGAAGAGTCTGTGAAGTTGTAGAGCAGGTCGGTCGCCTCTTTGACGGAGGAGATCGTCTTTACCTGCCTGAGAAATTTGATCAAGTAGCAGCCCGTTGATTATTCTTCGACGATTCTGTCGAGGGTGATCAACCCCTCCGCAATCTCCCTGAGTGCGATATCGGTCAGTTTCTCCTTCTTCTTGTCCGCTTTGATCAGCGGTTCGGCACCTTCGGAGAGTTCATTCGCCCGTTTGGCGACCATCAAAGAGAGTACATAGTTGTCGTCTCCCGCATGTTTGAGTGCGGTTGCAATCACTTTTTCGAGTCTCATCGTGTCGTTTCCTTTTTTCTGTTTTTAATTTTGTACGATCGAACAGTTCGCCATATCGCCGTTGACGATACGCAGCAGATTTCCCGGTTCGAACATGTTGCAGACAACAATCGGCAGGGCGTTGTCTTTTGCCAGTGCGATCGATGTATCGTCCATCACTTTGATGTGATCGTTGAGTGCCTGATCGTAGCTGAGTACATCCAGCTTTTTCGCGTCGGGATATTTGTTGGGGTCTTTGTCGTAGACACCGTTGACTTTGGTCGCTTTGATGATCATCGACGCGTCAATTTCGACGGCACGCAGTGTCGCCGCGGTATCGGTCGTGAAGAAGGGGTTTCCCGTACCCGCCGCAAATATGACGACCCTTCCTTTTTCGAGGTGGCGTTTGGCGCGTCTGACGATAAAGGTTTCACAGATCTGCTCCATCTTGATCGCGCTTTGTACTCTGGCGTAGAGTCCGTTGTGTTCAAGCGCTTCCTGCATCGCGACCGCGTTGATAACGGTGGCGAGCATCCCCATATAGTCACCGCTGGTTCGTTTGATAATGCCGTCTTTTGCCGCCGTAACCCCGCGAATAATATTGCCGCCGCCGATGACGATACCTACTTCGATATTGTTACGAACCAGATTTTCGATCTCGTCGGCGATATATTTCAAAATACCGGTATCGATACCGTAGCCGGTATCACCTGCCAGTGCTTCACCGGAAAATTTTACAAGAACTCTTTTTCTCACCATCACTTCCCCAAAATTTCTTCGTATTTTACACAAAGTTCTTAAGAACTATATTAAAGTTCGGTTAACAGGCGGTGAATCGCCGCTTTGTTATTGGATCAGTTCGAGTGGATCGATATGTTTCTCTTCCTGCGTCACTTCAAATTTCAGCTTTTCCGCCACACGCCCGATTGCGTATCCCTTCTGGACTTTACGGCCCACTTTGATTGTCGGGGCGATCCTGCTCAGGTGCGCGTAGATGGTATGGAGTTTGTTCGGATGTTCGATGATCACAACGTAGTCGAGCATCGGCACTTTATCGGCGTAGACGACACGTCCGGGTAAAATGTTTCGCACGACCGCATTGGGCGATTTCGGTTTGAGAAGGACCGCTTCGTTGAAGATTTTAATATGGTAGAGCGGATCGATGAAGGTACCGAATTTGCGAGCGACGGTATAGGATTTCAGCGGAGCGATCGTCTTTTTACCGTGGTATCTGGCAATCTGTCCCTTTTGATAGGAGGAGCCGATTTTACGGACTTTAACATTTTTTGCTTCTTTGGTCGCTTTAATGCGGGTCTCTTCGAGTCGCTTTTTGGTAATATGCAATTGCTGCAGTGTTTTGGCGAGGTTTTCACGCTCTTTTCGAATGCGCGCCAGTTTTTTGATATATTTGCGCTCTTTGGCGCGCAGGTTTTGTACCGTTGCGCTTTGAAGATTTTTCAGACGGGAGAGTTTCTGTTTCTCTTCAGTCAAATGTTTGAGCCGCCCTTTGGTCTTTTCGAGTTCGGTTTGGATAATTTGGCGATTTTTTCGCAATTTTGCAAAACGAGTACGTGTCTTTTCAAAACGCGCTTTAAGCAACTTGCGATAGCGTTGCAGAATCTCTTTGAAAATGAGTCGTTCGCTGTTTTGTTCAAAAGCGTTTTGAACGTTTTGGACGTCGCCTCCCTCTTCGAGCATACTCAGTGCGATCTCTCTGGAAAGAAGCGATGCAAGTTTGCGGTTGACCTCTTCCTCTTTGGCACGCAGCTTTTTGTAAAGAGTTTCGAGCTTTTGGAGTTTGTCACTTTTGTCATGAAGCGCGGCGCGCAAACGCTTGATTTTCGCTTCGCTCTGTGCGATCTCTTTTTTCAGCTTTTCAAGTTTTTTCGTCTGTTTGCGTATGTCGTCAGCAAGCGCATCGATTCTTCTGGAGACTTCACGCTCCTGTACCTTTTTGGTCTGAATACGCGAACGGGTATCGGCGATTTTCGTGTCGACGGAGGCAAATGTCCAGGCAGTCAGAATGACCGTCAAAAGCAGAAAACGCATCGTCATGAAG
>WGAE01000103.1 GCA_015489185.1 Campylobacterales bacterium | reverse complement strand
TCACCGTTTCACACTTCATCTCGAGATAGTTGAAAATCAACTTCCTCTTGACGACAAACGGAATAAAACAGTGCAACTTCTCCCCCACATAGCCGCAAAGATAGCCGTACTCATCTCCCATTGCGGAGAGATAGCCACTGTGACAGACGATTGGATAGTTCTCCTCAAACGCGATCTGCCGTTCGATTTTAATGTCGTACAAAGTCTACCACCTTTTCGATCATATATTCCATTTTTTGCGCATCGTTTTCAATCGGTAATTCCAAAATTCTGTTCTCTACCATGTGCGCATTCTTCAGATATCGTGGATTTTGAGCCAGCATACGATACCCCTCCATCGAGAAGATACCCTTTTCCGCCAGATAACGACGAAATTTTTGTAAAACCGCTTCCTCATAAAAGATCAAAACAATTTTGTGTTCCGCAGAGATACCGCGTTGTGCTCGCAACACTCTGAAATACCCATTTTCTTTTACACTTTTTCTGAAAAGTGTCGCATACCGGGTACGAAAATCGAAATTTCCGGCAAGCACATCATGTAAAATCCCACCCAAAATCCGATTTTCGAAAGGAAACATCCGCTGCTCTGTATACGGATCGCTCAAGCGATTGTAGAGTCTGAAGAGATAGTTGAAAAACTTTCGATACGGTTTACGGGCATAAATTTTCAGACGATTCAGTTCGAAATCTTTCCATTTCAGATAATGATACAAAAAATCGCTTTTTTCACCCTGTTTGACTTCATGACCCGTCCAGAAAAAGCTTCCCATATGTCCTGCCGTCGGTTTGCCCGGAGAGAAGGAGAAAAATCCCGCATCACCGAATGTACCGACCATTTTCCCCTCCAGTGTCGCACCGAAACTCTGTGCGGCGTCATCGATCATAAAAATTCCGTTTTGACGACAGAGTTCGGAAATTTGGATCAAATCTGCGGGATTTCCGTATATGCTGGCTACCAAAACGGTTTTGACCTGATACTTTTCGGACAAAAAAAGAATCGATTCGGCCGATGCATTGAGATCATGCGGGTCCAGATCGTAAAAGATCGGTTCGATTCCCAACCTTTGCAATGGTTCAAGTACCGAAGCACAGATATAGACGGGGATCAATATCTTGTCGGGACGTTTACGCTCCAGTATACGATACAAAGCAACCCTTCCAAACGGTGCATAGTACCACCTTTTGCCGGTCACCTGCACCAAATGCTCCAAATCGAGGGGTCTCGGCGTAAAAGCGGGCGGTACGAACATCTCTATTCGCATGGCGTTATCTTCTCCGCTACGATATTATATCCGTAATCAACTGCTTGCGGTTGGTATCGATCAAATTTCTGATTGTAGATATTCGATTGTGCGCATACAATACGAAAACCGTTTTTTTGAAGCAGTTGTTCAATTTCCAGTGGAGTATAACGTATATATCCGACATGGTATCTGTCAAAAAGGTCTTTGGGAACCGGGAAATTGAGAATCATACGACCGTTTGGCTTCAAAAGTGTCGCAATACGCGTAAACCAGAACTCGATTCTGCTTCTTCGGATAAACTGAATCACCGTCATGCTACAGATGATATCGAAACGACACCGATATCTCTCGAGAAAAGCCGCTGCCTCGGCATCGTGTGGATCACTCAGATCGAAGGCGTACAACTTCGCTTTCGGTACGAGCGTTTTTGTATGCTTTTGCAAGGTGTATCGGTTTGCATCCACGCCGTAAATGTCGTAGTTTTGCAAAAGCCGCAAATATCTTCCGCTGCCGCAACCGTAATCGAGTACCTTACAGGAGGGGTCGTTCGAACATACTGTATCTACATGCGTTTGACAAAACACAAGCATCGCATCCAGCACCTCTTTGAGTTCCTGATACTTTGCCGCATACCCGTCTATCTGCTCGGGAACTTCGTACTGTTTCGCCAGACGGAGATACTGTGACAGTGCATCATGACGATCATATCCCGTACGATACTGCAGATATCCCGCCGCAAAACGAACCACCCGTTTCAGTTCTTCAAGCCCCATAACAATTATCCTATCTCTTTTAAAAGTTTGTCGAGCTCTTCAATTTTGACCTCCATCGACCATAAACCCCTCTCCCTCAAAACGCGCTGCCTGATTTGACGATACAGCTCCTTGTTTGTCAGACGATCGAGCGCCTGCGACAATCTCTCGATCTCGTCGTATTGATACGCGAAGCCGTATCCCCTCTCGTTGATCAGCGTTTTTGCATCCCCTTCCGGCAATGCTCCCAAAACAGGTAGTCCCAGATTGAGATACTCGTAGATTTTCGACGGAAAACAGACACCGTAATAGGGGCTCGCCAAACTCACAAATCCGACATCGATCTTCTCGAGCATCAAAGTAAGCAGCGCTTCATGCGGCATATACCGTAAAATATGTACATTGGGCAGGTCTACCTTTTGCAAGGGTGCGTAGTTGGAAGTATCACCGATGAAAAAGAGTTCGATATCTGTTTTCCGTTTTGCGTGCTGATAGATCTCCAGCAGCAGTTCCGGCTTTTGGGCGGATTCCATATTGCCTACATACGCAACACGCAACTTCTCATCCGCACTTCTGTACAGATCGTTTCCAAGGTCGATCCTACGCGTATATCCAAAGTAATTCGTCACGATCCTGGAAGCGAGGTGAGGATACTTCTGTGCCAAATGTTTTTCAAAAGCACTCGATGAAGTGACAATCAGGTCGGCGTTTTCGATATATTTGCGTTCCGCTTTTTCACGACTGATATGAAATCGGTCGTTGATCTTCATCCCGTTAACTTCGGTATAGTCTATCGGATCTCTGAAATTGACGACAAATTTACATCCTCTCTCTTTTTTGAGTAAAGAACCGAGCTTGACGGTACCCAGTTCACCTCCGCTGGTCGCAAAGACGATATCATTCTGCTTTATTTTATCAACAAGATACGCGAAGCTATCTTCGACCCACTGATCCAGATAATCTTCGTACAAACCGACCATCTCCAGTAAAATCGCTAACCGCTTGTTGCGTGTGAAGGGTATCTTGATCAGCACGTCCGAGCCCGATATTTCCGAGCTCTCATATTCGGGCATCACTACCGTGACATCCCACCCTTTTTGACGCAAATATTCTACCGCCGCTTTGCGCATCAACGGTCCGCCTCCCTTTTGATAAGGGGCGAACGAACGGGTCAGATAATAGATCTTTCTACGCATGCAGTTGCCACTTCTTTTGCCATTTTTTCAAAATATAGAATCTCCATATCAATCCCCAGTCATTAAAACGTCCTTCCGTATAACGGGTATAGAGTTCATAAATACGATGATGATCCAGACACGCAAAGATCCCTTCCTTCC
>WGAE01000102.1 GCA_015489185.1 Campylobacterales bacterium | reverse complement strand
GTTTAGGGTTGATAAACGGTTCACTTTTGAGCAACTTATGCCACATACGACTGTCATTCCACTCTTTTTGAACCGCGTCACTGAATACAATCGCCTCCAGTTTGATCTCTCCCATCGCGGGATTGTAGGCATCATCACGAAACCCCTGCGCATATCCGGTATCGGTTTCATGAACGATCACACTATGCAGATGCACCCCTTTTTCACCGTTTTGCATCTTTGTCAGCGAAAGCAATCTGTCAATCATCACGAATATTACCCGTGAAAACTGCTCTGCGGAAGGAGAAACAGGTAGCATCACCCACCGCTTGCTAAACTTTTGGATTGCGGCGATATACTCCGGATCATCCTTTTCCCAGATTGCGGTGGCATGATCGAACGAGTCGATCAAATCTTTGATCGTCGTTTTGGTCAATCCAAAATCGTATACCATCTGCCCCTGATCGAGATAGTTCGACTCGAACAGCACTTCGATTTTATAAGAGTGTCCGTGAATGCTGTATTTGCAACGTTCGCTCGTACATCCACGTACGATATGGGCATTTTCAAACTTGAAAAGTTTACGTATCAGCATCTTCACCCTCCCGTTTCGTAAAACGCGCGACTGGAAGTCTCATTACCCTCAACTCGCCAGCGGTTCTCTTTGGGTTTATCACGCAAAACCGTTTTGAGCACCTCTACCGCTTTGGGGATATCTCCCGCCTGCACCGCCTCTTTGATACTCATCGCTTCATCGAAATAGAGACAAGGAATCAAATACCCCTCCGCCGTAAGACGAATACGATTACACGTTTCACAAAAATCATGCTTATGCGGATCAATCAAACCGAATTTATATCCATCCTCCAGCAAATACGAAAACGACGGACTGCTCCCTTCACGACCCACTTTACGAATCATATATTTTTCCTTGATCTTCTCCAGTATCTCTTTCCCAAGCAACCCTTTGATCGTCGTATTTGCTACACTATTTTCCATATATTCGATAAAACGTACTTCGATTCCACGATCTTTACAAAAATCGAGGATATCGACGATCTCGTCATCGTTGATACCTTTGAGCGGTACCATATTGACTTTGACTTTTAGCCCGACCCGAAGCGCCTCTTCGATCCCCGCAAGCACATCTTTCAAAACATCTTTTTGCGCGATTTTTTGCGCAACTTCCGGTCTAAGCGAATCGAGCGAAATATTGAGCCGCTTCAAACCTGCATTTTTAAGCTTCTCTGCCGTCTGTTTCAACAGATACCCGTTGGTCGTCAGTGCCAGATCAACTTCGGGATTATGGTTGTAAATCATCGATATAAATCGATCCAGTCCTTCACGAAGCAGCGGCTCCCCTCCGGTAATACGTACTTTGGTAATTCCCTCATCCATTGCCGCTTTGATAAACAAAAAGAGTTCGTCGAGTGAAAGCAGATTCTCTTTGGGTACCCATGAAAAAGGTTTATCGGGCATGCAATACTGGCAACGAAAATTGCACCGCTCCGTTACCGATACCCGTAAATAGTTTACTACCCTGTTGTGTCCGTCTATGAGCATATATTCCCCCATCCCTAAAATGAAATTAGCAACTGTCGATATTATAGCAAACCAACCCAATATTAAAGGAGCCAGACTATGAGTGCACCCGTACCCAATAACCGCGAACAGGTGATGCACGATAATGACTTTATCGTCTCCAAAACTGACACAAAAGGCAAAATCACCTATTGCAACGAAATTTTCATGAAGATGGCGAAGATGGAGGAGTCCCAGCTTTTAGGGAAACCCCACTCCATTGTCAGACATCCCGATATGCCGAAAATTGTCTTCAAACTTCTCTGGAACAAAATCCAGCAGGGGGAAGAAATATTTGCTTATGTAAAAAATCTGGCTGCAGACGGCAGTTACTACTGGGTCTTTGCCAATGTTACCCCTTCGTATGATAACAATAACAATATCATCGGATACTACTCCGTACGTATTAAGCCTAACCCAAAAGCGCTCGACGAAGTAATCAAACCTTTGTACGAAAAACTCAGAGCACTGGAGACAAGCGGCGGTATGGCGGCATCTGAAGCACATCTGAATCAACTTTTAAAAGAAAAAGGAGTCAGTTATGACGAGTTTATTGTCACGATCCAAACAAGCTACTAAACAACCAAATAGCTCTTTGATCGAAAAAATCAACGATGCCGTTTCAAAAGCGGCTGAGGGAAATATCGAAATACGCATCACCGGTATTGATCCAAACGATCCGCTTGCCAAAACCGCATGGAATATCAACAATATGCTCGATCAGGTCGAAGCGACACTGCGCGGTACCGCAAATGCACTGCAAAAAGCAGGCAACGGGGAGTCTTACAGACAAGTCTTTTGTCAGGGACTGAAAGGTACGTTCAAAAACAATTGTCAACTCTCCGCAAAAGCGGTCGCGGATGTCAACGAAGCCAATAAAAGTCGTATCAAAAGTGAACTGGCTCTGGAACTGGAAAAAGTCAGCGGTGGCATCAGAGCAGGTATGCAAATTATACAAAACGATTTAACAGATACCATCGAGCAGATCAACGAAATAACCGAACTGGCACAAAAAACAGCGCAACAGTCTGACTCCAGCATGCAAGTGACCGCCGAACTTTCGGAAAAACTCAACCACCTGATCGAACTCATTTCAGGAGTTGCCGATGCGGCTAGCTCACTGACGGAAAGAACGGGAGAGATTACATCTGTTGTCAATCTCATTAAAGATATCGCCGATCAGACCAACCTTCTGGCACTCAATGCGGCAATCGAAGCAGCAAGAGCGGGTGAACACGGACGCGGTTTTGCGGTCGTTGCGGACGAAGTACGCAAACTTGCCGAACGCACTCAAAAAGCAACTTCGGAAATTGCCATTACCGTCCAGACACTGCAACAAGAGACAATGGATATTCAGGCAAATGTCGAACAGGTCAATACAATTGCAACAACATCCGGTGAAACAGTCGACACTTTTCAAAATACACTGGCAGAGTTTAACCAGGACGCACAGACGACGGCACACAATGCCGAACGTGTCAAACTTAAAAGTTTCAATACTTCCATCAAAGCCGACCATATCGTCTACAAAGCAAACGCGTACCACACCGTTTTACATGATGACGGTACCAAAAGTCCGCGTGTCACACACAACGACTGTCGTTTCGGAAAATGGTACAATACGGAAGGGAAACAGCTATACGGTTCGACACAAACCTTCAAAGCGATTGACGCAACCCACGCAAAGGTTCATGCAAGTGCGAACAAAAATATTGAAATTACCGATAAACCGATTACCAAAGAGGTTATCCCGACAATCATCGAGAACTTCAAGGAGATGGAAGCGGCGAGTGAAGTTCTCTTTAAACAACTCGACCAGCTGGTTTACGAAGTGGAATGATCCAGAAGTCGCATCTTTCTAAAAAGTGTATGCGCCTGTGGATCGGTGA
>WGAE01000101.1 GCA_015489185.1 Campylobacterales bacterium | reverse complement strand
TCAAAAGACTAATATGTGTTTAAGTAAAAATTGCTATAATCACGCACAAAATTATTTTTCGAAATCATATCGTATAAGGACATACAATGGCACATAAGAAAGGTCAAGGTAGCACCCAGAATAACAGAGATTCAGCAGGACGCAGACTTGGTGTGAAAAAGTTCGGCGGTGAGTTCGTCAGAGCGGGAAATATCATCATCAGACAACGCGGTACGAAAGTACATCCGGGTGAGAATGTCGGTATCGGTAAAGATCATACGATCTACGCGCTGGTTGACGGGCATGTGAAATTCTCCGTCAAAGATAAAAAACGCAACAAAGTTTCCGTTATTCCTCTCGAAGCGTAACAACACCGCTTCGCCATACCTCAGGGAGGAGTCCGTTTAACCGGGCTTCTCCCTTTTTTTATATCTCTGCTTTTTACTTCTGCTATTATCAATATCGTTCAACAAATATCAAATCAAAATCTTCATGAAGTGCTTTATTGAAAGAGACCCGCCCCTTTACGGAGCGGGTGGGAGTGACTGTGGTGAGGTCTGTTTTAGTGGTGTCCACCGGTGGAACAGGCGCTGACACCCGGAGGTGTTGTCGGCTGAATCGCTTCGTTGTCGACACCGCCCTCTTCGTTGATACGCTCGATCTCGTGCCAGAGTTTCGTCGCCGCCTGTTGATAGCGTTTGGCGGTTTCGGAATCCGGCTGATGAAACACAACCGGTTTTCCGGTATCGCCACCCTCTCTGACCGCCGGTTCGATCGGAATTTCGCTCAATACTTGGGTATTGAATTTTTCGGCAAGCGGTGCGGTTGTCCCTTTACCGAAAATATCATACTCTTTTCCGTCGGAGGGGCAGATAAATCCGCTCATGTTCTCAACAATTCCTGCAATCGGAATATGGAGTTTTTCGAACATATCAAGACTTCTGACGGTATCGTCAAGCGCAACTTTTTGCGGTGTGGTAACACAAACACCCGCCGTCACGGGAACACTTTGCGCCAGTGTCAGCTGTGCGTCACCGGTTCCCGGAGGCATATCGATAACAAGTACATCCAGATCGCTCCAGAGGATATCCTGCAAGAGTTGCTGGATTGCTTTCATGATCATCGCACCGCGCCAGATGAGCGACTGTCCCTCTTCCATGAGTGAACCCATCGACATTACTTCGACACCGTGGCTGAGGATGGGCTTGACTTTGTTGCCCACAATCTCCGGCTGCTGCCCTTCGATGCCCATCATACGCGGAATATTCGGACCGTAAATATCGGCATCAAGCAAGCCTACTTTTTTACCCTGCATCGCCAGTGCGATCGCGATATTGGTCGTCGTGGTCGATTTACCGACACCCCCCTTTCCGGAGCTGACCATCACAAAGTTTTTGATCTGCGGCGCGATATTTTTCCCTTTTGAGCTCGATTCTCTGGGCATTTTCGGTTTGGTGATGACAATATCGATCTTCTCCGCACCGAGCAGTTCCAGCTTTTTGGTAATGTCATCGCGCAACTGCTGCTCCACTTCGGGAGCGGAAGAGGAGATATCCACTTCCACATAGACGTTATTGTCATTCACTTCAATCACTTTGACAAATCGAAAATCTACGATACTCTTCGTAAATCCCGGATACATCACCTCTTTGAGTTTCTCTTCTACTGCTTCTCTGGTTATCATTTATTCCCCTCGTTTATTATAGATATTATATTTTTTCATATTGTAGCGAAATCTTTTTTACAGACTATGCTCCGCAATGATCTCCTGCGTAATCTTGTAAGAACAGAATTTCGGTCCGTGCCTATCTTTTTGAAACGACCTGCGGCAAAGCCGCCTGCCGTTTCATTGCTAAAGCTTTGCCTTTCGGCAAGTGTGCGGACAGCATACGTCATCTTAGAGACTATGCTCCGCAACGATCTCCTGTGTAATCTTGTAGGAACAGAATTTCGGTCCGCACATGGAACAAAACTCCGCCTCTTTGAAGACATCCTGTGGTAATGTTTCGTCATGATACTCTCTGGCGCGGTCCGGATCGAGTGCAAGTTCAAACTGTTTGTTCCAGTCAAACGCATAGCGTGCGTCGCTCATCTCGTTGTCCGGTTTCATCGCATCTTTGCGACCTCTGGCGATATCTGCCGCATGTGCCGCGATTTTGTAAGCGATAATACCGTTTCGTACATCTTCGGCGTTGGGAAGTCCCAGGTGCTCTTTTGGCGTAACGTAACAGAGCATACTCGCACCGTGCCATCCGCCGATCGCCGCACCAATCGCGGAGGAGATATGGTCATACCCCGCCGCAATATCGGTAACCAGCGGTCCGAGAATATAAAACGGCGCTTCATGACAATACTCCTGCTCAAGCTTCATGTTACGCTCGATCTGATTCATCGGCACGTGCCCGGGTCCTTCGATCATGACCTGTACATCTTTCTCCCACGCTTTGAGCGTCAGTTCACCCAGTACCTTCAGTTCACGCAACTGCGCTTCATCGCTCGCGTCGTAGAGACATCCGGGTCTCAAACTGTCACCCAGTGAGAGAGAGACGTCGTACTGGCGGCAAATATCGAGAATCTCATCAAACGCCGTATAGAACGGATTCTCTTTATGGTAGTGCATCATCCATGCCGCCATCAATGAGCCGCCGCGGCTGACGATACCCATTTTGCGCTGCGCGATATGCGGCATAAACTCCAGCAGGAAACCGGCGTGGATAGTAAAGTAACTCACTCCCTGTTTCGCCTGGCGTTCCAGTACTTCGAGCATTTTGTCGATCGTCAAATTTTCGATTTTGTTATTGACATCATGAAGTATCTGATAGATCGGTACGGTACCGATCGGAATCGACGCGTTGGCGATCACCGCTTCACGGATCGCGTCCAGATCACCGCCCGTGGAGAGATCCATCAGTGTATCGGCGCCGTATTTCTCTGAAACTTTGAGTTTTTCAACCTCCAGCTGCGGATCGGACGCAAGCGCGGATGAACCGATATTGGAGTTGATCTTACACTTCGCGGCGATGCCGATCGCCATCGGTTTGAGATGGGTATGGTTGATGTTCGCCGGAATAATCATCCTGCCTCTGGCAACTTCGCTTCGAATCAACTCTTCGGAAAGATTTTCGACCTTCGCGACATACTTCATCTCTTCGGTGATAATCCCCTGCTTCGCATAATACATCTGTGTTCTGACTTTGTCGTTCTGACGTTTTTGAATCCATTCTTTTCTCATGCTTTTCCCCTATATAGTTGGCTCTTAGCATTGTACAACATTTAAGATAATGAACCCTATATCAGACAAAAAAAAGGTTTTATCGTGTATAATTTTGTAACAAACAAAAGAACAAGGACAATAATTGCCCGATTTTTCGATTATCCTGCTTGCGGCGGGAAATTCCACACGATTTGCACAGTGCGTCAAGAAGCAGTGGTTGCGTATCGGTACCAAACCGCTGTGGCAATTTGTAGCGGATCGTCTGGGAAAAGTGACCGGCGCTAACGATATTATTGTCACCGCGCATCCCGAAGAAACGGCATATATGCGCCTTCACGGCGACTATACCGTCGTTTCGGGAGGCGATTCGCGTCAGGAGTCGCTCAAAAACGCGCTTGCGTATGTCAACACACCGTACGTACTCGTCACCGATGTCGCCCGCGCGTGTGTACCGGAAGCGATGGTCGAAAGACTCCTTCATGAAAAAGGGAAAGCGGACATTATTGTCCCCTATCTGCCGGTCAACGATACCGTTGTGTATCGAAACGAAACAATTGACAGGGATCAGATCAAATTGATCCAAACCCCGCAGATCTCCAGGACAGAGATCCTGCGCCGGGCACTCGATTCAAAAACGATTTATACGGATGACAGCAGTGCGATCAAAGCGATCGGCGGAACGGTACACTATGTCGAAGGTGCACCGGAGGCTAAAAAAATAACATTATATGACGATTTAGCGATGTTACCGTGCTTAACACCCCCGGCATCCGTGACCCTGACGGGATTTGGATACGACGTACACCGTTTCTGTGAAAACAGAGAGATGGTACTGGGCGGTGTCAGCATCGAGAGTCCGTACGGATTCGAAGCGCACTCCGACGGCGATGTCGCGCTGCACGCACTGATCGACGCACTTTTGGGTGCAGCCGGTGCCGGCGATATCGGCGAACTGTTTCCGGATACGGATGCGGCATATAAAAATATCGATTCGAAAAAGATGCTGGCATCTGTCGTTGACTTTCTGTACCGCACCGGATTTGTCATCAACAATGTCGATATCACGATCGCGGCGCAGGCACCGAAGCTGTCACCGTACAAAACACAAATGCGCCGAACAATCGCGCAGATTCTCGATATCGCACCCGTTGCGGTCAATATCAAGGCGACGACGACAGAAAAACTCGGCTTTGTCGGGCGCAAAGAGGGTGTGGCGGTACAAGCCGTCGCATCGTTACAATATTATCAATGGAAGAGCAAATGAAGATATTAATCGTTGAAAATGAGATCTATCTCGCACAGAGTATTTCAACCAAACTGACGGAACTGGGACACAACTGTGAAGTCGCAACAACCATCAAAGACGCGATCAGGGACGAAAAATTCGATGCCGTGTTGTTGTCAACCAATATTTCCGGACAAAATTTCTACCCGGTCATCGAACGGTACAAAGAGGCGATCATCATCCTGATGGTTTCGTATGTCAGTAACGATACCGTCTCCGGACCGCTCAAAGCGGGTGCGGACGACTATATTCTCAAACCCTTCATGATCGAAGAGCTGGTACGAAAACTCAACCATCTGCAGGATTACATCAACTTCAAGAAAGAGAATGAAACCTATCGCAGCTATATCGACCATCTGCTCAAAAAGCAGCCGCCGGTCGAGATTACCGACAAAACGAAACTGCCGGTTTTGCTGAAGGTCAACTATCAGAAAAACGCGGATGCGATCGTCTTCAAATATGCTCGCAACTACAACGAATCGTTCACCTTCATTTCGCTCGACGACGCGGATGCGATCGCACAACTTAAAAAGATCAACGACAACGAACTGGTCTATCTGATCAACTTCCAGAACCTCAAAAAGAGTGAAAAAAGCAAAGTTTTGTCATTGATTCAGAACAGACGTGTTATTCTTTCGACCACAGATATGAACGAAGAGACAGATGAGATTGAAACGATCGAAGTCAAAAACGACGAGGGGGTTTTCGAAAAGGGTGATATTCTCTCGATCGAAAACTATGTCAAATATATCATCGTGAAGTATCAAAACAAATTTCCGGATACTGAGCTTTCCAAAAAACTCGGTATCTCGCGAAAAAGCCTCTGGGAAAAACGAAAAAAGTATGGGATCACCAAAAAGAAATAACGAACTCCATATCGACAACGAAGCCCTCACAACACTGGCAATGGCAAAAGAGGGCATTCTCGCGCCCGTCGATAAACTGATGAACAAAGAAGAGGCGCACGAAGTCGATACCACCTCCCGGTATAAAGGGGAGTTTTTCCCCTTCTCTTTCATCCTTGCGCCGGCGGGAAAACGTAATGAAAACGTCCTCAAAGCGGCAAAAAAAGGAGATGTGCTTTATATTGTCGTAGACGGTCAGAACCGCGGAGAGATCGTCGTGGATGAAATCTTCGAAATCGACCGGATGGCGCGCGTGGAGAAGATCTTCGGCACAACCGATCCGGGGCATCCCGGCGTACAGGATACCCTCAACCGCCTGGGACACTACGCCGTCAGCGGTGAGTATAAGATCGACTGCAGCAATATCCGCACCGTCAAAAATGCGATCAAAAAGATGATCGAACGCACCAGAGCGAAAAAGGTCTCCGCAATCATGATCTCGGCAAAACCGCTGCACAGAGGACATGAACGTTTTGTTCGCATGACACTCGAACACAGCGACCTGCTGATCCTCTTTTTGCTAAAGCCTTACAAAAAAGATACCTATTCCTACGATCTGCGGCTGAAAACTCTGAAATATTTCGTCGACAATTTCCTGCCGCGCAACAAAGTCTTGATCGTACCGTTTGAAAACACCTACATTTTCGCAGGATTTAACAATATCATCCTCGATGCCATCGCCGCACGCAACTTCGGATGTACCAACCTCGCGGTCGGACAAAACCACGCGGGCATCGGTCTGTATTACGACAAAAGCGGTACCAAATCGATCATCGACCAGTATCCCGATCTGGGGATTGATATTGACGTCAGTAACGAGTTTGTCTACTGCAACGAATGCAAAACCCTTGTCAGTACCAAAACCTGCCCCCACGGCAGTCACCACCATATCGCCTACAACTCCGAATTTATCCTCGAACTGCTCGCCGCGGGAATCATTCCTCCCGCAGTTTTGGTGCGCAAGGAGATCTCCGCTATTTTGCTGAGCAATCTCTATCCACACCGTTTCGATAAACTGATACAAAAATTTAACAACTTCTTTCCAAGTGAAGGATTGCTTGAAGAGATGACCGAAGAGAAGTTCTATCTGGAGATCATGAAGCTCCACCAGACGGTATCTCTGACTTGAAAGGCTTTCGATGCGCAGACTGTTTCTGACCTTTTTCTATACCGGACTGCTTCCAAAAGCGCCGGGAACCTGGGGTACGATCGCAGGAGCGATTGCGGCACTGCCGATTTTGCACTATTTTCCGCCTACTACCCTCTTTCTGGTAACCCTGCTTCTATCGCTGATCGCGATTCGTGAAATCGACAAAGAGGAGGCGCAAAGCGGTATCCATGACGCGAGTGAAATTGTCATCGACGAAGTGGCGGGGATCTGGCTCGCACTCTCGATGAGTTCCGGAACCTGGGCGCAGATTCTCTTTTCGGTCATCTGGTTTCGTGTTTTTGATATCTGGAAACCTTCGGTTATCGGACGTATCGACCAAAATGTCTCCGGCGGACTCGGCGTGATGGGCGATGACCTGCTTGCGGGCGTCTTCGCGGCGATCTGCTCCGCGGGCACATACCAGTTACTCACCTATGCCGGGCTTTTTTAGACGACACCGCAAATCGCTGCTGATATCGACACTGCTGCTCTTTGCGGCGGGAGTCGTTTTGCTGGGTGTTTTTATGAATGCTTCACAAAAACCGCACCCCTCAGATCTGATCGTTTCACTCGGAGGCGGAGACGGCAGTCGTATCAAATACGCGCTCAAACTCTACCGGTCCGGCTACAGCACAAAAGGCGTCTTCCTCTATACCGGCAGAGAGATCGTCAACCCCGCGCTCAAACCGCCCCAGCGTTTTGACAAAAAAACCTTTTTGCAAACACACGGTGTCCCCGCCGAAAAGATCGTCTACGTACCCAGAGGTGTCATCGTCAATACCGCCGAAGAGCTCTTTTTTCTGAAAGCGTTCATGCAAAAGCACGGCTACAAAAGCGCGCTGATCGTCAGCTCTCCCTATCACACCCGCCGCATACGGGCACTGGCGGATCTGATCGTCGGATTTGACAACGCGGGACTGCGCCTGACTGTCACAAGCTACAAACCCGCTATCTCTCCGCTTCTCTATCTGTTTCATGAAGAGACGCGCAACCGTGTCTGGCTGGAGTTTGAGAAGATGCTTTATAACCTGCTGAAATATTCACCCCTGACGATCGACAAAACCGCCTACGCCAAAAAACACAACACCCCGCTCTGGCAAAAGGCGCTGTGAAAGTCAGATGGGTTAAAATTTATATTCGTACTGTATGATCCAGGCGTTCTCTTTATACCCTTTCAACCCGTTCCAGACCTTCTTCCCGTTCGTATCACCCGTGGCAATGACGTAATTGCACTGGATACGGTGCATATCGTGTCTATGATGTACCCGCATATTGCCTTTGCCGTACGGATGAATATAGTAACTCAATCCGAGATAGGTATTGCCGAGTCTTGTGGAGACACCCTCTTTTTCGGCATCCCCTTCTATATGTTTTATCACAGCGCTGATTTTTGGACTGACGGCATAGATACCTGTTACCGAGTAGGTGTTTTCATCCCATCCCTGCACGCCTCTTAGATTTTTTGCACGAAATATCTCCAGTTCGATACTCCCCTCATCAAACTTTGAAACAAGACCGAAATTGAACGCTTTGTAATCCTTCGTACCGATACCGCCGGCTTGTCCGGAAACACCGTAAGCGATCTCAGTATGCAAAAGCTTTGTCCAATCCCACATCAAACGCCCGATATAGGCATTGTCATCGCCCGGATGCGCCTTGACGACTGCACCGCTTCTTCCCGCCTGGTTGGCGATCATGAAGTCATACCCGAACCCTTTCCAGGCTCTTTCATGCCCCATCTCAAGTCCGTTGACCCTGTTTCCGTCATATCCGATTCCCCGACCTGAGATCATCAACCCTGTATCACGCTCAAACGCCAGTTGCTTGTCAAAACCGCGCTCGGCGATATTTAATTGCCATCCCGGCACGGTAAAACACATCCCCAGCGGCGCTTTGAGCAAGCCGAATTTGACCGCAGTGTGTGTATCGAGCATATAACTGACAAACGCGTCTTTGACCATATCGGGCAAACCGACACCGCCTTTGTCGTTGTGCGCCTGATTGAAATCCAAAAAGAGTTTCGCCCTTAAACTCCCGGCGCGATATTTCACCCCTATACGCATCCGCTGTGCACCAAATCTTACAAAGCCGTCCTGATTCGCACCGATCACCCCGTCACCCCCGCGCGCTTCCAGCTGTGCAAACCCTATGAATGAAAAAGGCATCTTTTTTGCAGCTTGTCCGCTATTTTGCTCCATATCTGCACGTAACGACACCGCAGCCGCCAATATCAACAATAACCCAAACTTATATTGTGACAATATCACTTCCTGTTATGATTTAAAAAAGTATTATTATACTGTAATTTCGATTCATCTTTTTTTAGCAAAAACCGATATAATATTTGGTTATTTTCTAAACAATTTTGAAAAGATCAAAATATTGGAGCAAGCCCTTGAAATCGATTCTTTTGAAAATCATCATGAGCCTTTCATTGTTATATTCCGCAAGTCAGGCGTTTGAGATCGACCCGTTCGATCCAAACGCTACACTGGTCGAAAACTTCAGTACCAACTGTCTGCAGATGACCCAAAGCCAGCAGATTCTTAAAGCATACATCATGGTAGGACTCAACAGCAACTTTCAAAACCCTAAAGAAAATCTCACCCGTGCTATTAAAGCATACGACAAACGGGCACATCAGGTACACGACTACTTTTTCAAACTGCTGGGTGAGCATCAGGAAGCAAAAGATGCCTTTGACGAAGCACTGCGTCTATGGAACGAGAGTAAAAAGATGCTCGAACAACCCCCGACCAAAGAGAACGCACTGAAGATCAAACACAATTTCCTGACCATGATTCAAAAACTGCTCGCAGGAACCAAACCGCTGGCAACCCCCGATCTCGAGCTGATCTCTCTAACCGGTAAACTGTGTCGCAAACCGGTTCAGATTACCAACGACTATCTGATGCGCATCTGGGGTGTGCATATTCCGGGATACGAAAAAGAGATCGCACAGATCATCAAAAATTTTCACAAAAATCTCGATACCCTGCGCAAAAATCCACTCAATAACGAAGAGAGCCTCGCGCTGCTGGATAAAGCACGTAAACAGTTCATGTTTTTTGAGATCATGTACAACTCCAAAACACGCTTTATCCCCAATCTTCTTTCCAAAAAAGCAGATGACAACTTCAAAATCATCCGACAAATCAAAAAGATCTACAAAAAAGAGGCGCAAAAACACGCCGACAACGCACACTAAAACGACCAATACCGGGGAAATCCCCGGTTCCAGCCGCCATTTACCTTTTTTGTGTATGATTTTGGGAAAAGTTCCACAAAAAGGACACACTTCATGAACAAAAATCTGGTCATTATCATCGGACTTTTTCTGGCGGGTATTATTATGTATCAGGCGTATCTGCTTGAAAAACTGCAGGTTGAAAAAGAGACCGCACCTAAGCCTGAGCCGAAAATTACGG
>WGAE01000100.1 GCA_015489185.1 Campylobacterales bacterium | reverse complement strand
TTTCCCTTCGTAGTCGCCTCCTTTGACGAGAATATCGGGTTTGATTTCACGGATAAGATTGTACGGGGTCTCTTCGTCAAATCGTACTACATAATCGACCGAGGCGAGTGCCGCAAGGAGGGTGGCGCGATCTTCCCAGCGGTTGACGGGGCGATCATCTCCTTTGAGTCGTCTGACGGAATCATCGCCGTTGAGTCCCACAATCAGCACCTCACCAAGCGCGTTTGCCGCTTCCAGATAGCGCACATGCCCCGCATGGAGAATGTCGAAACATCCGTTGGTAAAGACCACTTTTCCTTCTGTACGTTGCAGTTTTTCCAGAAGGCGGGGCAGGGTGACGATTTTCTGATCAAGCGGTGTGGCGGATGTCTCGGCGGTGTCGGTTTCGTAGCGGGCGATCTCTTCGGGGGTTGCGACGGCGCTTCCCGCTTTGGAGACGACAACGGCTGCCGCCGCGTTGGCGTAGCGGGCTGCTTCGACCATACTCTTGCCATGAAGTTTTGCTGCGGCAAAGGCGGCGATGACCGTATCTCCCGCACCGGTGACGTCGAAAACTTCCTGCGCGTGTGCCGGTATGTGTACGGTTTTATCGCCAAAGAGGGTCATTCCCGCTTCCGAGAGGGTAACCAGCAGGGTGGAAAAATCGTAGCGGGATCGGATCGTGTTTGCCGCTTCATGAAGTTCTGCTTCGGTGTTCAGATCACAGCCGCAGACAATCTGCAACTCTTTTTTGTTGGGGGTTACCAGTGTTGCACCGCGATACTTTTCGTAATTGTTACCTTTGGGGTCGACAAAGACCGGCTTGCCCTTCGCGTTGGCGACGGCGATCAGTTTGCGTGTGAGTGTCGGTGTCAGCACCCCTTTGGCGTAGTCGGAAAGCAGCAGCAGATCGGCGTTTTCGATCTCTTTTTCGACAAATGTTTGTATCTGCTGCGCGGTGGTTTCGAGGATCGGTTCGGTGGTCTCTTTGTCGATGCGGATCAACTGCTGCATATGGGCGGTGACGCGGCTCTTTTTGGTGGTCGTGCGTTCCGGTTCACAAATCAGCCCTTCTGTGGGAATACCGTTTTGGAGAAATAGTTCATGAAGGATACGTGCCGCGGTATCATCCCCGACGACACTGCAAAGACGTACTTCCACTCCCAGCGCGATCAGATTGCGTGCGACATTTCCGGCGCCTCCTGGAATGTAGCGCTCCGCTTCGGCACTGACTACCTGCACCGGCGCTTCAGGGGAGATGCGCTCACACGCACCGTCAATGTAGTGATCGAGGATCAGATCACCGACGACCAATACGCTCGGTTTAGCCGACACAGTCGTCCGCCCCCTGTGCAAGAATATGTCCGATCAAAATGTGCACCTCCTGAATGCGCGCGGTATTGTCGGAGGGTACGAGAATCTCCAGATCACAGCGCCCTTTTGCAGCACCGCCCCCTTTACCGCCGAGCAGTAGGGTGAAGCACCCTTTTTGTGAAGCGGTTTGAATCGCTTCGAGGATATTTTCGGAGTTGCCGCTGGTCGAGACGGCGATAAAGAGATCCCCCGGATCTGCCAGCGCCTCAAGCTGCCGTGCAAAGAGGCGTCGATACCCCAGGTCGTTTCCGATTGCTGTCAGCAGGGAGGTGTCGGTGGTCAGGGCGATTGCGGGGAGGGCTTTTCGCGCTGTTTCAAAGCGACAGACCAGTTCGGCGGCAATATGCTGGGCATCCGCCGCGCTGCCGCCGTTTCCGGCAAGCAGGATTTTGTTGCCGTTTCGCAGAGTTTGACAGAGGATTTCACACGCCTTTTCGATTGCGGGATATGCCTCATTCAGCGTCGCTTCGACCGCTTTTAGATGGCTTTCAAACGCGGCTTTGATCTGCGGGTGCATCTTTCCTCCGGTTACATCTTATCCGGATCGACAAAATCGTCGATCTTCAGAAAAGGAAGGAGTTCGCCGGTTTGCTGAAGCAGTTTGAAGTGGCTGAGGACATAGTTTTTCTGCTCTTTGATCAGACTTTGACGGGCGCTGTTGAGGGCGCGCTGTGCAAGCAGCAGTGTCTGAATGTCGACGGTGGCGTAGTTAAAGGCGTTCCAGTAGGATGCTACCGCTTTTTCATTCTCTTCGACCTCTTTTTGAATGTGCGAAAGGGTTTCGTCAGAGGCGCTGATATTTTCGATCAGCTGTTTGAGGTTGTAGCGGATACTCTCCAGAATATCCTGGTACTGATACTCCAGCTGCGTGATGCGGCTTTTGGATTGCATCAGTTTCGCTTTGTCCCTTCCCCCTTTGTAGAGGTTGTAGTTCATTGAGAGTACCGCACTCGCTTTTTCATCCCGATAGGGATCGATTTCAGCCTTGGAGAATTTCTCCTTTCCGGTGACGATCAGATCGATTGTCGGGCGAAAGGGCGCCTTTTTGGCGCGGTAGTCAAATTTCTGTGCTTCGATTTTATTGCGGTTGGCAACCACTTTGGCGTTCTTTTCGCGGTAGAGTCGGAAAATAGCTTCATGATCGTGTTTCGGGAAAGTGAAAAATCCCTCCGAAGGTCTTTTTCGCGCCGCCTCTTTGCCCAGAAAATATTCGTAAAAGGCTCTCGCACTCTGATAACGTGCCGTTGCCTTGACCAGTGCGGTGCGGGCGTTTTCGACTTTGGATCGGATGTTGCTCAGGTCTCCCTGGCTGGCGGCGCCGTTTTTGGCTTTGATATCGGTGATCGATTCGATTTTTTGCAGTTTTTTCATATTGTTGCGTTCGATCTCGATCGCTTTTTGCTGATAGTAGAGATCCAGATAGGCTTCGATGATTTTCATCGTCTCCTCTTCGACTTTATCCCGAAAGGTCGCCGCTTCAACGGCAAGCCGGCGTTTCTCGCGCTCCAGTTCCGCTTTCTGTTTACCGCCCGCATAGAGATTTTCGGTAATACTCAGCTGCGTGTCGCCCGCGGGATATTTATCTTCGCTGTCGCTGTCGGCGCGGGTATGGGTATAGTTGTATCCGGCGGTGGCGTAGAGGTTGACGTTTGGCAAAAAAGCACCTCTTTTCTCTTCGACTTTCCATTTCTGCTGGATCACTTTTTCACGCTGGGAGAGGAGTTTACGACTGCGCCCGAGTGCGATTTTGATCGCTTCATGAAGTGTGAGTGTCGCGTTTGTGTCAGTGACGCTGCTGTTTTGCTCATGTTGATGTTTTGGGATAAAAGTTGCGGATATGTTCGGCGTTCCCACTGTTTGTTTCGGTTTCGGTGCGACGGATACCGCAGTGATATTTGCTTCCTGTGCCGAAAATTTTGGTTTTGGAGGCTGTTGGGCTACTCTGTTTTGGAGAATAGTTGCGTTTGTCTCCGGTATGGTTTCCGTAACGGTGCTATGAACGGTACGGCTGCTATTTTTGGATTTTCTCGTCCGAAAACGGTTTTTGAGAATATAGGCGTCATGAAAACGTTCGCGCACAACTTTTCGTAAAAACTTTTTTGCCGCTTTTTTTGTTTTAAAATTGGTCAGGTAGATATGTTTTCTGCCCTGATACGGCACGATGACGATCTGATGATCTTGGAAAAGATTTTTGATCCGTTCGATACTCTCGGGTTTCATGAAGACACCCAGTTTGATACTGTAAAGATTTTCGATGACTTTATCTCGCGGGATGACCGTCGCGTAAAGTGAAATTGCACCGAAAAGTAACAAAAGAAGCAAAGCTGTCCGGATCATAAAAACACTACCTGTCTGAAATATATTATCAAATTTTATCGATATCGGCAATATTTGCAATATCTTTAAT
>WGAE01000099.1 GCA_015489185.1 Campylobacterales bacterium | reverse complement strand
TTTTTGGCTTGTTTGGTTGCCATTTCGGTCGCTTTTTCCTCGACTTTTTTCTCCGCTTTCTTTTTGACTATATCGGTCACTTTGGATGTCGCCATATCGGTCAGAGAACCTGCGTTTGCAACTGTGATCAATGCCGCTGTAGCTACGAATGTAGAAATGAATTTTTTCAAAATTTGCTCCTTTTGGTGATAATTCATGAAATATCTTACAACGATAAACTTATGTAAAGATAAAACATTATATTAAGTAATGTTTTCACCTACTGAAGCAATAAATTTTTCAAAAAACCTTTTTTCAGTGTTCTGTAGATATCGAAGTCACTGTCGATGCTGACAATCGTTTCAATCCCTTCTTTGTGTGCAACATACATCAGTGATGCGTCGGCGAGATCCATTGGGATATCGCTATATTTTTGCATCATCTCTATCATATCTGTCAACTCTTTTTGTGCAATCTCGTAAAGTTCTATACCACCAAGCTCCACCCATCTCAGAAAATCAAGTTGCGCATGAAGGTTGAAATCAAGCATGTGTGAAACTTCGGTCAATACTGACCAGGTAGTCAATAATTTGCCGTCATAGGTTTTCAAAAATGTTTTAACACGTCCATGATGGCAATCACCCCTGTCAAAAAGAGCAATCAGCGGTCCGCTATCGATGAGTGTTGTATTTCTCACGTAGTTTGCCTTTGAGTCTCTCTTTATATGTCTCAGACAGATTCTTCTGACCGCTATCGTACCTTCCGAAGAGCGTTTCTCCCAGCTCGTAAGGTGTTTTTCGCGCTTTCTCTTTCTCTCTTTCAAAATAGTGTTTCAATGCTTCTTTGACAATGTCGGTTTTGGTCAAATTACGTTTTTTTGACAAACGGTTTAATTCCTCCTCCATCTCACTGGGAAGCCTTACGGCAATCATCAACATACCTCCTCTAATATTGTATAACAAATTGTATAACAAATCTACGTTTATGTCAATCTCTCCCCGTCAAGCGCCTTCAGATCAATCACCTGCTACAATAACAGATATCGAAAGGAGTTGTTCATGAAGATACGTGTCTACTATAAAGATACCGACTGCGGGGGTATTGTTTATCATTCGAGGTATTTGGATTTTTGTGAGATGGCGCGGAGTGAGCTTTTTTTCTCGCGGGGTAAATCTCCGACACAAGGCGGCTGTCACTTTGCGATCAAAAAGATCGATGCGAATTTTCTCAAGCCTGCGTTTCTTGGGGATTTGCTGGAGGTAAAGACGCAACTGCTCAAAATCAGACATACGAGTCTGCAGCTGACACACCGAATTGTCAGAGATGAGGCCACCCTTTTTACGATGGATGTTACACTGGTTTATCTGTGTCAGGACGGTAAACCGTACCCGATCGATCCGGAAACAAAAGATTTTTTTGGAAAAGTATTATCTTTTAAGTAAAATTTAAAGTTCCACTAACACTTTGTTAACACTTCACTGTCATAATAACGGTGTTCGAAAGGTATGAGGGTTTCGCCTCCTTTACCTCATATCCTGAAGAACGGGATGAAACGATAAGTTTTTTTCTCAACCTTTGAAATCACACCAAACGGGCTTTCCGGGGAAAAGAAGCACAGAGCCTCCTAAACCAACACCATTCACAATCCTACTACACCAACCAATCCTCCCCGGAAGCCCCCGTTTGTACACGGTAGCACTTCCGACAAAACCGTACCTGCATTACGCCGCAACTTTAATCGACGTAAAAGTCTCCAGTTTTTCGACAATCATCTCATTGACCGATATTTTGGACTCGATCACGACATCCTGCAGTTTGGAAGAGAGTATCAGTTTCAGCGGTCTGCTGCCGGGATACTCCGTCACCAGACGGTGGAGCCTGTGCAAAATATCGGGATCGTCTCCAACTTCCACTTTGACATAGATCGGATCACGATTTATCGGTGCCGCCTGTTTTTTGATATCGACTTTCTCTTTTTTCGCCTCTTCAAGCGTCATGACTTTGAGTACCTTCATACGGGTAAACTGATCATCTTTGCTGATGGCGACTTTAAAACAGACAGGACGGTTCTGATCCATCATCGCAATTTCCACCAGTGTCTTTTCAAAAACCATCAACTCGATGTTTCCATGAAGGTCCATCAAGTTGACGATACCAAATTTATTCCCTTTTTTACTGATTTTTGTCTCGATGCCTTCGATCTTTCCGACAAAGAGCGTTTTCGAACCGTCTCCAAGTTCGTCGATATCGGAAGAGAGGGTATAGTCGATTTGCCCTATCTCTTCGCGGAACTCATCAAGCGGGTGTCCGGAGACGTAGAAACCGAGCGTCTCTTTTTCAAGCTGGAGCAAGTTTTTGTTCTCATATTCGGGCAGATTGTCAAGTTCAATTTTGATCGTCACCATCTCCTCCGCATCGCCGAAGAGAGAATTTTCCGCCATCTTTCTCGCACGTGCCGCTTCAGCGCCGACCGCGACGATCTTTTCAATATTTTCGAGCATCGTGCGTCTGGAGTATCCGAAACTATCCATCGCACCGGATTTGATCAACGCTTCAAGGACACGTTTGTTCACTTTCGAACCGTCGACACGCGCCATAAAATCGCTCAAATCTTCGAACGGTTTTTCGTCTCTGGCTTCCAGAATCGATTCGATCGCTTTGGCACCGACACCTTTGATAGCACCCAGTCCAAAAAGGATCGCCGGTGTACCTTCATGATCTGAGGGACTAAATTCGATCATCGAATGTGCGATCGAAGGCGGCAGCAGGTCGAGTCCAAGCCGTTTGACTTCATCGACATATTTGACGATTTTATCGGTATTGTCCGCTTCCGAAGTCAGCAACGCCGACATAAACTCCTGCGGATAGTAGGCTTTGAGATAGGCTGTCTGGAACGTAATCATCGCGTATGCCGCGGAGTGAGATTTGTTGAAACCGTAGCCGGCAAACTTCACAATCAAATCGAAAAGCTCTTCCGCCTTTGCCCGGTCAAACCCTTTTTTCTCGGCACCGTCGGCAAACTCGCCTTTGAGCCGGTCCATCTCCTCTTTGATCTTTTTACCCATCGCTCGACGTACGACATCCGCACCGCCGAGTGTGAACCCGCCGATCGTCTGTACGATCTGCATAACCTGTTCCTGATAGACGATGACCCCGTAGGTCGGTTTGAGAATCGGTTCGAGTTCAGGGAACATATAGGTGATTTTGGCGCGTCCATGTTTACGGTCGATGAAGTCATCGAGCATTCCGGACTCCATCGGTCCCGGTCGATACAACGCAAGAACCGCGATGATATCTTCGAAGCTGGTCGGTTTGAGTCGTTCGTTGAGGTTTTGCATTCCCTCCGATTCGATCTGGAAAAGACCGATCGTCGCACCGCTTTGGATCAGTTCGTAGACTTTCGGATCGTCAAAGTCGATTTCACTAAAGTTGATGTCGACGCCGTGGTTGCGTTTGACCAGTTTCAGCGCATCGTCGATCACCGTCAGGGTTTTGAGACCAAGGAAGTCGAATTTGATCAGATCGACATCTTCGAGATACTTCAGCGAATATTGTGTGACAAGGTGATCCTCCCCTGCCGGGCGATACAGCGGTGCTTTGTGCCAAAGCTCTTCGTTACTCATCACGACACCGGCGGCGTGCATCCCCGCGTTTCGGTTGAGTCCCTCCAGCGCCAGCGCGAAATCCCACACCCGTTTTGCCTGCGGATTAGATTCGATCAACTCTTTGATTTTCGGCTCTTTTTTATACGCCTCCTCGAGGGTAATGCCCAGTTCATCCGGAATCAGTTTCGCCATCTTGTCCGCTTCGGCATAGGGCATCGACATGACACGCGCAACGTCACGGATGACACCTTTTGCCAGCAATTTACCGAAGGTGATCACCTGCGCGACGTTGTAACGTCCGTACTTTTTGACGACATAGTCGATCGACTCCCCGCGTCGCTTCTGACAAAAGTCGACGTCGATATCGGGCATACTTACCCGCTCCGGATTCAAAAAACGCTCAAAGAGCAGATTGTACTTCATCGGATCGATATTGGTAATCTCCAGACAGTACGCCACAAGGCTTCCCGCCGCGGAGCCCCGTCCGGGACCGACCGGGATTCCTTTCTCTTTGGCATCGCGGATAAAATCCCAGACGATCAGCATATAACCGGGAAATTTCATGGAGTTGATAATCTCCATCTCATATTCGAGGCGCTCTTCATACTCTTTGTGTCTTTCGGGCGGTACGAATTGCAGACGTTTTTTCAACCCCTGACGACATTTATAGACAAAATAGTCCGCGTCATTGTCGAAATCAAGCCCCTCCGCCTTTGCATACTCTTTGACAAATTTGAAATTTGGCGGTGTCGGATTTCCCAATTTGAGTTCGAGATTGCACTTTTCGACAATCTCCTGCGTATTTTCGATCGCTTCGGGAATGTCCGCAAAAAGCGCCGCCATCTCTTCGGGCGATTTGACATAAAATTCATGTACGCTGTGTCTGAGCCGTTTGGGATCGTCGAACTCTTTGTTCATCGCAATACACATGAAAGCTTCGTGCGCGTCGGCGTACTGCTGCTCCAGGTAGTGGGTATCGTTTGTCGCAACCAGTTTGATCCCCGTCTCCATCGAGAGGCGAATGAGCTGTTCATCGATAAACTGCTGATCCGCGATACCGTGGCGCATAATCTCGAGGTAGAAATCGTCACCGAAGATATCTTTGTACTCCAGCGCAATCTCTTTGGCGCGTTCATACCCTTTCGCACCGTTTTTGCGGTTTCTTTCACTGTTGGTATTCAGATGCCAGTTCACCTCTCCCTGCAAGCATGCGGCAGAACAGATGAGCCCTTCGCTGCGTTCTCTGAGCAGTTTTTTATTGATACGCGGATAATAATAAAAACCGTGGATATAGCTCATAGAGCTTAAATACATTAAGTTTTTGTATCCGATTTCGTTTTTGGCATAGAGGCAGAGGTGGAAACGCTGTTTGGTGGTACGATCTCCCAGATCATCCTGATTATGGATATAAGCTTCTATCCCGATAATCGGTTTGATCCCCTCTTTGCGCATCGTCTGATAAAAGTCGATCGCCCCGAACATATTGCCGTGATCGGTGATGGCGACGCTCTCCATTCCAAGCTCTTTGACTTTTTTCGCGAGTTGTTTAATTTTATTGGCACCGTCAAGCAGCGAATATTCGGTATGCAGATGCAGATGGGTAAATTTGATTGCGCTCATGAACTCTTTTTTCCCTTTTGAATCAAGATAGATTCCCCTCCCCGCAAGAGGGAATTTGAAAGTATAATCGGCCAGATTTTTATGAAAAAAAACGCCTTTATCCTGATATAAATATACAAAAGAATCTCTTTGAGATTTCAGTTTTTTTGAAATTAGTCGATAATATGCATTATGCTTTAAAGATGCACAACGGCTCAGATAAAACCAGGTATATTTTGTAGTTACGCGAGGAGAGATTGAATGTTCAGTAAACTTATAGGCACGAGTAACAAAGAAGAGGTCATTCGGGAACTTTTCGACGATTTCCCGCTGCCTATCTTTTACAAAACCGGTCATCACAAGATCATCACCAACAAAGTCTTCGATGAATTTACCGGCACAAACAGACAAAAAGTCCTCCAAAAACTCCTGCAAGCCAAACCGCTCCATCACAACCACTTCGAAACCAAAATCGAAAACGATATCGGAAAGACCATCGACGCGATCGTCTACATCTCCGACGTAGGCGACGAAGAGGAGAGCGACAAACTCGGTATCATCGTCGATATCAGTGAAAAGAACCGTGCCAAGGAGACGATGCAACTGCTCAAGGAGCGCTACGAACTCGCGACAAACGGCTCTAATGAAGGGCTTTGGGACTGGAATATCAAAGAAGACAACGCTTTCTTCTCAAACCGCTTCAAAGAGATTCTCGGTATCGCCAACCAGCCGGTCAAAAATTCGATTCGCACCTGGCTGGATCGCATACACCCCGAAGACAAGATCAACGTCGTACACAAACTCGAAGACCATATCAACTCCAAAAGCAAATCGTTTTATTGCGAACATCGTATCCTCGTTAACAATGAAGTACGCTGGGTTGCCATCAAGGGAAAAGTGACCAGAGACGCGAACGGATATCCGCAGCGTATCGTCGGTTTTCTGACCGATATTTCCGAAATCAAGGCGGCACAGATCGCACTGAAAAACTCGGAAGAGCAGTTCAAACTCTTCATGAAAAATCTGCCCGCGGGCGCTTTCATCAAAGATGAGCACCATAACATCATCTTTTCCAACCAATACCTCAACGACTTTTTCGGTGTCGATACACTGGTAAATAAAAATATCAAAGAGATTCTGCCCGAAACCGACTACCAGAGCATCATCAACACTTCCGAACTGGTCATCAAACACGGCATGTACACGACCGAAGAGAAGCTGATCGATAAAAACGGAGAGACAAAATATTTCCAGGCACACCGCTTTTTGATCAAAAAAGATGGTCAAAACCTGATCGCGGGTATTTTTGCGGATATCACCGACCAGAAACTGACACAAAACAAACTCAATATCCTCGCCCACTACGATCTGCTGACCAACCTGCCAAACCGTGCACTCTTTCAGGACACCCTGACCAAAAAGATTTCCAAATCAAAAAGGAACAAAACAAAACTGGCGCTGATGTTCATCGACCTGGATAACTTCAAAATGATCAACGATACCCTCGGGCACGACTACGGCGACCTGCTGTTGCAGGAGGTGGCAAAACGTCTCACAAGTATCCTGCGTGAAGAGGACCTCGTCGCAAGGCTCGGCGGTGATGAATTTACCGTTATTCTTGACGATATCAAAGATACCGCCTACCCTTCGATTGTTGCACAAAAGATCATCGACTCCCTCTCTCAACCGGTCAAACTCAAAGATGAAATCGGTTATATCGGCGCGAGTGTCGGTATTGCCATCTTCCCGGATGACGCGACCGATAAAGAGGAACTGATCAAAAACGCCGATATGGCAATGTACTCTGCCAAAACAGGCGGAAAGAATATTTACCGCTACTTCACCGAAGATATGAACGCCGATGCGAAAGAGCGGCTGGAACTCTCTAACGATCTGCGAAACGCGATCAATAACAACCAGCTGAAACTCTACTATCAGCCGATTATCGACGTCACAACCAACACCCTCAACGCCTGCGAAGCACTTGTACGCTGGGAACACCCAAAATACGGTACTATCGCGCCTGAAAACTTCATTAAACTTGCCGAGGAAGGCGGTTTTATGGTACAAATCGGCAAATGGGTCATCCAGCGTGCCTGCCGGCAACTGAAAATTATGGAAAAGCTGGGGCT
>WGAE01000098.1 GCA_015489185.1 Campylobacterales bacterium | reverse complement strand
CATCGTATCTTTGCGGCGCGTAAGATCCCTGGCTTTCTTTGCCGCTTCCCTGCCTCTTGCCGCGGCAAGCGCTTTTTGCATAATCGCTTTGGCTTCAATCGGATTCTCTTCAAAATATTTTGTCAAATATTCGTTGACAATCTTTTGTACCAGCGGACGCACGTATGAAGAGCCGAGTTTTCCTTTGGTCTGTCCTTCAAACTGCGGTTCGGGCACACGCACACTCACTACCGCAATCAACCCTTCTTTCACATCTTCACCGGTAATTTTTGTATCTTTTTCACGCTGTGAAGCGTTATTGTTGACATATTTCACAATCGCCCGTGTCAACCCCGCACGAAAACCGGCTTCATGGGTTCCGCCTTCGGGCGTTTTAATATTATTGACAAAAGAGTAGAGCTTTTCATGATAGGAAGTATTGTAAAGCATCGCAATATCGATTTCAATATCCTCCGGCGCTCCTTCTATTCGGATAGGCTTCGTAATCGCATCCGTTTTGTTCAGATCGGTGACAAACTGTGTCGTACCGCCTTCAAAATGGTAAACCTCTTCTTTCCCTTCCCGATGATCTTTAAACGTAATCGTAATACGTGGATTGAGATAGGCAAGCTCTTTAAAGCGTTTGGCAAGAATATCGTAACTAAACTCCGTTACTTCAAAAATGGTATCATCAGGCCAAAATTCAATCGTCGTACCGGTACGATTGGTTGTCCCAACCTCCTCCAGCGGCATTGTCGGTACACCTTTTTCAAACTCCTGATAATATTTCTTGCCCCCGCGGCTGATTTTAAGAATCAGCTTTTTTGAAAGAGCGTTGACAACAGAAACACCGACACCGTGCAAACCACCCGATACCTTATAGGTGTCTTTGTCAAATTTTCCTCCCGCATGCAGTACGGTCAATACAACCGTTGCCGCCGAAATCTTTTCGGTAGGGTGAATATCGACAGGAATACCCCGCCCGTTATCAGAGATAATTGCGGAACCTTCCTGCGTAATCTCAACGGTGATTTTGTCACAAAATCCCGCCATCGCTTCATCGATGGAGTTATCAACCACTTCATAGATCATATGATGCAAACCGCCGATATTGGTATCGCCGATATACATTCCCGGTCTTTTCCTGACCGCTTCCAGCCCTTTCAGGACCTTAATATTACTCGCACCGTAATCTTTTTGCATACTCTTCCTCTTTTGTTATAGCATAATCGGCATCACAACCGTGATGAAATTTTCGCTCTGGAGCGTAAACGGCAGTGTGGCGTCATTATAGCTAAGTTTAAACATATTTTGCTCTATTTGGCTTAAAAAGTCAAGTATATAACGACTATTTACCGCCAGAATGATCTCCTCTTCCAGATTTGCTTTAAAGGGCATCTCCGTTTTTGCTTCAATATTATCTTCATTCAGGCTTTCAAAAATGATGGATTCAGCGGTAAACGTCAGTTTCACCTCTTGTGAGATGGTGGCTATCTGTTTGATGTGATCCATCATACGATCACGCTCAATTTCGAATGTTACTTTATATTCATGAGGAATAATACGCTGATAGTCAGGATACTTTCCGTTGATCAGTTTTGTAAAGAAAATAAAGTTTTCCGAGCGTATCAGCAGTGTATTTTCATCATAAAAGATTTCCATTTCATCAAAAAAGAGTTTTTGGATTTCACCGATTGCTTTTTTGGGAATAATTAAAGCGGTCTCTTTTTCAATTGTATTTTCAAGGGTAACGACGGCAAGTCGTCTTGTGTCGGTTGCGACAAAGTTTATTTTTGTTTCCTGCAGATCAATCAATGCGCCGTTGAGTTCATATTTGGGATTGTTCGTATCAATTGCCGGAGAGATTTTTTTGATGGAGTGTAAAAACTGTAACGGTTCGATTTCAAATTTCGCCTTGTCGTCAATTTGTGGGAAACCAGGATATTCTGCAGCATTGAACATCGGAAGTTTGAATTTCGATTTTTCTTGTAGTATATGCAAAAAATCATCTTCGGTACGAAGTGTAATATCTTCATCTTTGAGAATTTTGACGATATCTAAAAGCTTTTTTCCGTTTGCGGTGGCCATACCCGGTTGATCGACGGTAATATTTTGTGAGTACATCGTAATACCGGTTTCAAAGTCGGTTGCTTTGATTTCAAGTTTGTCATCAAGTACAGACAGAAGAATATGGGATGTAATGGAAGAAGCATCTTTTTTGTCTAAAAAACTCTGTGCATTCACCAGCATATGTTCGAGTACGTTTTTGTTTATTTTGATAATCATCGTCTTCCCCTTGGATTATTTATTTTTTTAGTAGCAGTAGTAGGTGTGGGTGAATATGTGAAAAAGTTCTCTGCAGGCCTGTATTCCGTCATTTTCAATTGCGTAAAGAGTTGTTTTTTATTCACAGTGATTCACCTTTTGTTGATGTGATTTTACTTTTAAGCTCTTCAACTTTGACTTTGAAATCTTCATCGGTTTGCAACAGTTCATTAATTTTACGCATTGCATGAGAAACGGCAGTATGATCTTTGAGTCCGAAAAATTCTGCCAGATCTTTCATCTTATTTTCCGGTGTGAGTGTTTTAGCGAGATAGATGCCGATTCTTCTCGCTTCGACGATCGGCTGAGCCCGTTTCCTTGATTTAATATCGGACGGTTTGATATTTAATTCACGTGCGATGACCCGAATAATATCATCAAGTGTGATGTTGACTGTACGCTCTTTGATTAAATCTTTCATAACTTCTGCGGCAAAGTCGATGGTAATTTGTTTTGAAAGTAGCTGTGCATGGGCATTAAGGTAGATAATTGCGCTCTCGATTTCACGAATATTATCTTCCATATGTGCGGCGATATAGTTGATGACTTCGTCATCCAGATAGATATTGTCAAGTTCACATTTCTTTTTAATGATAGAAATCTTTGTTTCCAGCCCGGGGGGTTGCACGTCTGCCATCAGTCCCCATTCAAACCGCGTTGTCAGGCGCTCTTCAAAACCTGCGATCTTTTTGGGCGGTTTGTCCGAAGTGAGTACGATTTGTTTGTGCAGGCGATGGAGTTCGTTGAAAGTGTGAAAAAACTCCTCCTGTGTCTGTTCTTTATTGCTAAGAAACTGGATATCATCTATCAGAAGAAAATCACATTCGCGATATTTTTTGCGAAACCGTTCCATCGTATGGTTACGCATATTGTATAAAAAGTCGTTCAGAAATTGCTCGCTGGTTGTATAGATAACCGTAGCTCCTTGATTGATCGCATAGTTTCCGATTGCCTGAATGAGGTGGGTTTTTCCCAAACCGCTTCCTCCGTAGATAAAAAGAGGATTATATTGTTGTCCGGGATTGGTTGCGACCGATTGTGCGGCTCCAAACGCAAGTTGATTGGAAGAACCGACAACAAAATTTTCGAAAGTATATGATGTGTTTAAGATTGTAGATGCTGTTTTGGATTTTGGCTGGGTCGATTGTGAAACCTGTTTTTTCACATCTCCTGTGAAAGAACGATGCTCAATGTTCACGGTAGGTTTTGTACCGGTCAGTGATTCGTAAATATGTGCAATTTTATCAGCATATTTTGTGCGAATCCAACCTGTCAAAAGTTTATTCGGTGCCGTAAAAACGACATTATCAGAGGTTGAGTTTTTTTCGTCGAAACGAAGTTTTGATATATATTTCTTATATTCGGATGGTGAAATTTCACTTTTGAGGAGATCGAGTACACGGTCAGCCAACAACGATCACCTCCTTTATTCACATGAAAATATCGAATGTGAATATTTTAGCAAAATAAATTTTAAAAAGTCTGTTTTATGCGATTTTATGGTAACTTTTGGCTCAAAGAAGAGAAAAAGGTCAATATTTTATTCATCATTTCATGTGAACAGTGAAAAACGGTTTTTGTTTAAAGTGAGGTAAACTCTGAGACCTACTTGTTCACATTGTGAATAAAGTGTGAATAATTGTTGATCAAACAGGAAAAATAATGATTATTTTAGGAATAGATCCCGGAAGTATCAACTGCGGCTATGCGATTTTAGAGAAGTCTGAAAGAAAAATCGTACTTCATGAAGCCGGGTTGATTAAAATACGCCAAAAAAATCTTCAGGATCAGATTGTGGAGTTGATAGAGGGATTTGATACCGTGATTCAGGGAAAAGAGATTGATGAAGTGGCGATCGAAGATATTTTCTACGCATACAATCCCAAAACGGTTATCAAGCTTGCACAGTTTCGCGGTGCTTTAAGTTTGAAAGTTTTGCAGGAGATCGGCAATTTCAGTGAATATACTCCGCTACAGGTGAAAAAAGCGGTTACCGGAAACGGCAAAGCGAAAAAAGAGCAGGTCGCGTTTATGGTAAAACGCTTGCTAGGTATCAAACGTGAAATAAAACCGCTTGATATTACCGATGCAATTGCGGTTGCGCTGACACATGCCCAGCGTATTCGGTAAACTTTTGTTGTTTTATGACGATATAGAGCAAACAATGCTTGAAAGGATCATAAAACATGGTGAAAAAAGTTGTTTTGGCATCGGTATTGGCTACAACAATGGCGTATGCGAACTGGGGATATCAGGGGACATCTGTAGGTGCACGTGCAGGTATTTTCGGACTTGGCGGGACGGTCAAATCAAAAGTGAATGATGTGCTTGGACTTCGAGCGGGATATGATACGTTTAGTCTCAATAATTATGAAGTCGAAGATGATACAACGAAATACAATTTCGATCTCTCTTTGGAAGACTGGATGCTGGTAGGGGATTATCACCCCTGGGAAGGGTCCTTCAAGATTGCTGCGGGTATGATTGTCAACAACAGTGTTCTCAACGGAGATATCACGCCAAATACGCAGGGAAATGATCGTATCGAATTTGATTTTAACAACAAGCACTATTCCTATAAAGTCGATGAATTGGGTGCAATCCAGACCAAAGTCGATTTCGATCCTGTCGCACCGTATCTGGGATTTGGCTGGGATACCTCCTTTGATAAAAAAAGCGGTCTGGGATTTACGTTTGATCTGGGGGTTGCGTATCAGGGGGCGGCACAGGCGAGTTATACGCTTAAATACGGTGCCGCACTTGATATCGACAAGCGTATCGCGGAAGAGACAAAAGATATTCCCGACGGTCCCGCCAAGCAGGCGAAAATTCAGCAGATTAAGACAGAGGTGGAAAATCGCCGTCAGGAGATCGAAACTGAAATCAAAAAAGATTTGGATGAGCGGATGGTCTCTTTGCAGGAGGAGTTAGACAAATATAAGTGGATTCCCTACGTTTCTATCGGATTTAACTACAAATTTTAATTTTGCGTGGAGTATTCTAATGCAAACGAAAGTTTGCAAGGATACTTCATGAAACTACTTGACTATTTTCAAAAAATCACCCAAATTCCCCACTGTTCACACGAAAGTGAACAACTTAAACTATTCTTGACAGGTTTTGCCAAATCACACGGTTATCAGGTTGAAACGGATGATGCAGGCAATATAGTTGCCAGAAAAGCGGATGCTAAAATCTGTTTGCAAGCCCACTACGATATGGTCTGTGTCGGACGGGCACCAGAAATCGTCCTGGTCGAAAAAGATGGGTGGTTGTCTGCAGAAGAGTCGTCTCTGGGTGCGGACAACGGGATCGCCGTGGCGATGATGATGGTGTTGATGGAGGAGGGGGCTGCGTGTGAATTTCTTTTCACTGCCGATGAAGAGGTGGGATTGATAGGGGCAAATGCGCTCCAATTTGATCTGCAGAGTCGTTATATGCTCAATCTTGACAGTGAAGAGGAGGGAGAAGTCTATATCGGATGTGCCGGCGGTGTGGATATTGAAGCGGAGCGTATGTATCAAACGGCACATAGTGATTTGCCGTTTTATAAAATAGAGGTTTCGGGTTTACCCGGCGGACACTCCGGTGTCGATATTGATAAAAATATTCCCAATGCGATTAAAGTATTTGCCGCATATGCAAAGGCGCATCCGGTAAAGATTGCAACGATGCAAGGCGGTGAACGGATCAATTCGATTCCGGCACATCTGGAAGCGATTGTCGCCTCATCTGAACCTTTACCGGATGCGGAATATATAACGGTTACCCCTGTCTCACAAACAACGACTGTTGCGGTCAATACTTCGGAGATTGTCGCACTGCTTGAAGAGATACCGCATGGGGTCCTTGCCTATAACAATAGACTCAATATTCCGGATCGCAGTATGAATCTGGCAAAAATAGCGTTTCATGAAGGACGGTGTCGTATTGCTCTCTCATTACGCGCAATGGATGAGAGAGGTTTGCAGGAAGTAGAAGATGAGATAAGTAATTTACTGCGTAAACGAGGCTATAGGGTTGAAAGTCACGGCAAATATCCCGCATGGAAGCCGGAAGTAAACGATTTTTCTAAAAAGGTGTGTCAGTCGGTACGTGAGGTACTGGGAGATTGTCAATACCGTGCCATTCACGCCGGGCTTGAGTGTGCTGTCATTTCACATCTTTATCCCGACATTGCTATTGCTTCAATCGGTCCGACGATCCGTTTACCGCATTCTGTATCTGAGCGTGTCGAAATTGCTTCCGTGGAACGAACGTTTAAAATTGTGAAACAGGTGATCAATGCGGTTTCGGAACTATAAACGACTTTTAGTCCTGGCAGCGACATTTGGTCTCTTTTTGTTGAGCGGATGTGCGCCTAAAGTACCCAATACCTGGCAGGCAAGAGTTGTGCATGCTACCGATGAGAACAATATTTCGTTATATTACCATGAGGCGGGGCATGGAACGCCGCTTGTCATGTTACATGGATTTGGTGCGGATAGTTATTCGTTTAGCAGGCTGATACCTAAGCTTTCAAAGCGGTATCATATTTACGCGCTTGATTTGAAAGGGTTTGGAAAATCGCCCAAACCTTTGGATTATCACTATTCCGTCTATGATCAGGCGGTGCTGGTGGATCGATTTTTAAAGCAGCATCGTTTAAGAAATATTATTTTACTTGGACACTCCTACGGCGGGGGCGTTGCACTCTCTTTGGCACTGATGGATCCAAAACGCATCAAACAACTGGTGCTCATCGACAGTGCCAGTTATGCGCAACAGTTACCGAAACTGATTCGGTGGCTCAAAATACCGGTTGTCGGTAAACTGCTTTTTTATGTTGTTCCCGCAACGATTGAAGTACGTGCCTCGTACCGGTACGCATTTTACGATCCTTATAAAATTCCGAAAGATATCGTGCGTGAATATGCCCAAAATCTATATTTGCCGAATGCAAAGGCTGCATATCTGCAGGCTGTCGAGACGCTGATTCCGGAAGATATTGGAAAAATTGCGCAAAAATATCATACGATTCATATTCCGACATTAATTATCTGGGGCGCAAACGATATTGTCATTCGTAAAGAGAAAGCTTATCGGTTGCATCATGAACTTTCAAATTCCAGACTTTTTATTATTCCTAAGTGCGGACACATCCCTCATGAAGAGAAACCGGAAGAGGTTTTAAAAATATTAGAAAAATTTATGTTAAAATAATGTCTGGTTTTTAGAGACGGGGAGAGGTGATATGAAACAGAGCATATATCTGCTTGGTTTGGCGGTAGTATCGATTTGGGCGAAAGAGAACCTGCTTGTCTGGCAATATAAAGGAGTAGATGTACGTCTTGACGACAACAAAACTGTGCATATCGAGCGAAATGAAAATCCAAGCTGTTTTGATATTCCCGTCCGTCCGGAGTATATGTTCGGCAAATCGGTCGATCGTGTATCTTCTAAATGCCGAAGAAGTGTCATTACGACGGCAGGTATTATCCAACCGATGCAAATCGATCCGCAAATCAGAACCGTCGGTGAGTTGGAAGTACTCGCTTTTTTGCAAAAGTGTCAGGATCATCCGAAAAAGTATTTAGTGATCGATACCCGTACACCGGACTGGTATTTGAAGATGACAATACCCGGCGCCGTCAATCTTCCTTATAACGAGATCGGGTACGATCCTGATTTTCCACAAGAACATCAGAAAATGTGTAAACTTCTGAATATTAACAAAACAGATCGTGGATATGACTTTTCAAAAGCAAAAACAGTGCTGCTCTTTTGCAACGGGGCATGGTGTACACAATCTTCCAAAGCGATTCACACATTGATGCGTCTTGGGTATCCAAAAACAAAAATGTTATGGTATCGAGGCGGTTTACAGGATTGGTTGCTGATGGGGTTTTCGGGTATCAAACCTTGATACACGTTTCAAACAGATATTTGTGATCTTTGGGAAGATGGTTATAGAGTGCGACTGCGAGGTTGCGAATTTCCCAGAGTGCCGATTTATCACTGCGTAATGAGAGAAAATTTTGCAGGCTTCTGGCGTTGATTGTCCAGGTGAGCTCCGTTTTGTACGACTCGGGAAGACAATATTTCGCTTTATCGTTGCCGATACCTTTTTGGAGTACTTGCCTGAGATTTTCCAGGGCTTTGATACTCATCGTATCGACGATAGGCTCTCCCGTCAGGACGAGATATTTCTCTGCACGATCGAAATCTTCTTCTTCAAACGGTGCTTCCGCTTTTAATTCCTTGAGTGTATAACGGGTGGATTTAACCGAGAGGGACGCCATTCTGTGACGTGCCAGTTCCTGAAGCAGCGCCCGGGAGATTCCCTGAATGTAAAAAGTGTAGACAAGATGTTCGAGTGTCGAAGCGTGTTTGAATTTGTTTCCGACTCTGTCGATCAGTTCACGATCTTTTTCACCGCCGTTGTCACTTTTATCAAAACTTTGCCAGCAGGTACGAATCGCATTTGCGCATACGACAAGCGGTGTATGGTGTAACAGCGTGATTTTCATGACATAGTCCTAACACTTCATGATGTTAGGACTATTATAACGAAATTATTGTTTAAGTTGAAGGAGCGTGTTGAGCATTTGATCTGATGTTGTAATGGTTTTGGAGTTTGCCTGAAATCCTCTTTGGATGACGATTAGCTGTGTCAAGGAACGGCTGAGGTCTACGTTTGACATTTCCAGAGAACTGGATTGTACGAATCCGCGACCACCCGCCGCCGCCTGACCGATGACCGGTTCACCGGAGTTTGCCGTTTGAACAAAGACATTTCCTCCATCGCTTTCAAGACCGATGTTGTTGGTAAATTTTGCCATCGCAATTTGTGCAAGACCGAAAGATCGCCCGTTGGTAAAGCTTCCGATCAGTGTTCCGGATTGATCGATGCGAATACCGTCGAGATCCCCGCCCGTAAAACCGTCCTGGCTGATGCCTGCAGTATTGGAAGGGCTGTCAAAACTGGTTAAGCCGTCAAATTTGTTGGCATGTCCCAGTTCGAGTAGAATCGTTTGGTTTGGTGAAGAACCGTTGTTTGCGGTATAGGTAATGCTTGTCGGTGTATAGGAGGCAAGTGAGCCGTCGGAATTGAAAATAACTTGACCATTAATGACATTCGGATCGGGTGTACCGCCGATATCACCGGGAGCCGGGACCGAAATTTTGATATTCCATGCAACCCCTACTTTCGTATTGTTGTTGTCGTATTGATATTCCGCTTTACGAAACTCGAGTCTTACGGTATGTTTTGAACCGAGCGAATCGAAAATATCAATACTGGAGGCGTGGGTTGCTGCATTGATGAGCTGTGAGGTTTTGGAACCGGAACTGCCGGTTGGAAGTGATCCGCTCAAAGAGGTCATTGCCTGTGTAAAGAGTTCGTTTTCAGCGGTATTTGCATCGGAAAAACTGCCGACCAGAATGTCAAGATTACTACCGCCCGCAGGATTTTTGATTTCGAATTTTCCCTGATCGTTCACGGTAACAGTCGCGGAGGAGGATTGGGTTTTCAAAAATGCTTCCAGATCCTGGCGCAAATCTTCAACTGTGGTAAAGTAGCCATCATTGGCATCGTTTGGTGAAGCCGGGTTGGATTGTTTGAAATGAAACTCTTTTTGTGTACCGTTGACGGTGACGACAATACCCTGGTTGTCTTTGAGATTGAAGGCTTTTCCCTCAGCGTTGAAAAGAACATCGAAACGATCTGTCGTTTCCATTTTAGACATATTTTCAATCAGATTTCCTGCATTGAGGTTGGCTTTAATATTGACTTGGGAAGTCGGTTTTGCCGGAGTGGTTAATCCCGGTTTGATCTGGATATTTTGTATTGGTGCAGATGTATCGATCCTGCCTGTCTGTGGGTCCCGGACCCATCCCTGGGCGACAAGACCGTTATTGGTGACGAAATTGCCGTTTGAGTCAAACACAAAATCGCCGTTACGTGTATATTTGTAAGTATTGCCACCGTCGGCACTGACGACGAAGAAGCCGTCACCCTGGATAGCAAGGTCGGTTGATTTTCCCGTAGCCTGTACGGAACCTTGTGAAAAGATTCTGGTGACGGAGTTGACTTCAGTTCCAAGTCCAACTTGCATCGGGTTTTTCCCTCCGAGATTTCCCTGTGGAGCAGTGGCGATTTTGGCGGTTTGCGATAACATATCGGAAAAGTTTGCACGTGAATATTTAAAACCGCTGGTGTTGACGTTTGCGATATTGTTTCCTTCGACGTCCATAGCGATTTGGTGTGCTTGCAGACCGGAGACGCCTGCCCAAAGTGATCTCATCATAATAGCATCCTTTTTTCGTTTTTGATTTCAAACTCCTCTTTTGCCGTAAAACAGCACGTTACGTGCCTAAAATAGGGCGGATTAAAGTAATCATATTTATTTTTTCATATTGATCGCATTTTGTATTAGTTGATCGCTTGTTGTGATACTTTTTGCACTGGCGTCAAACGCTTTTTGCATAATGATTAGTTCCGTCAACGCTTCACCGGTCGAAACATTGGCGGTTTCGAGTGCATGTGAAGTGATGGCAGTTGTATCTATACTTTTTCCGTTTTTATCCAGAAGAAAGAGTGGTTCACCGCTGTTGGCGGTCTCTTTGAAATAGATTGGAGAGGATTGTTCAAGTCCACTGTTATTTTGGAAGTGATAAAGTGCTATTTGGGCCACCGGGACGGTGTCTCCGTTATCAAACCCCGCAATGATCATACCGTTATTTTCTACGGAATACCCTGTCAGTAAACCCGCTTTTTTCCCGTTTTGCTGCACCGATTTGGAAAAGTACTCTTCTCCGCCGTGATAGGAGAAAAGACCGTCGAATCCGCTGTTGGGAATTTGCGGGTTGTAGATAGAGCCGATGTTTAGTTTGACATTCGTGCCGTTGTTGTCGATTTCATGAAGTGTATTGTCAATGAGTGCCCCTCTGTCGTTAAATGTCAGAACTCCCTCTTTTTTGGTTACAATATTACGGTCCGCGTCATAAATCAGCGCCTCTGCGCTCCAGACAGTTCTGTCGCGCTCCTGCGGTACTTTTTTGGTAAAGTTGATTTCCAGTGTTGAAGAGGTCCCGTCAGGGTTGATCAGAATGGATTGGTAGCGTTCTTTGTTTGGAATCTCGATTTTGCTGTTGTCCGGAAGCAGTTTGTAAATTGGTTTGGAGTCCAGTGCTCCTTTGAGTGTCACCTGGCTCGTTGCAACCGCTGGCATGATGACATCATCCTGTAGCAGGATTTTCTCTTGTGCACCGGGTGCTTTTAAAGAGATGTCGGTAACAGGATTTTTGACGACCGCACCGTCCTGGATATTGTTGGTGACGGTGCCGAGCAAAAAGTTGCCCTCTGCATCTGTCAAATAACCTGAAGCATCTTTGTTGAAGAGTCCCGCCCTGGTGTAAAGTCTTTCGCCTGCAGGTGTGACGACACCAAACCACCCTTCACCGTTGAGCGCCAGATCGAAAGGGTTTTCCGTTTTGGTGATGGAGCCTTGTTTGAATTGTACCGTCGTTGCGGAAGCTCGACTTCCAAGACCGATATCATTGGATGTCGGAGTGGTAGGGAGTTTGGTTAAAGACTGGGAAAAAATTGTCGAAAACTCCGGTGTCGCGGCTTTGTATGCGGTTTTGTTGATATTGGCGATATTATTTGCCCAGACATCAAGACCGAATTGATGGGTTTTAATACCAGAGATACCGTTGTAAAAAGAGCGATTCATTATTACCCCTCGTTGGTGAAAATTTCCTGAACTTTTTCAAATGGAATGAAATTGCCGTTTAGTTTCAGATATGTTTTTGCATCTTCAAATTTGACCGATTCGATTTTATAGGCACCGAAATCTGCACTGAGTTTAACACCATCCGGATTGTAGTAGTTGGCGTAAACGGTATAACTTCCTGGTTTTGCCGGTTCACCTGCATCGGTAAGTCCGTTCCAGGTAAATGCGTGTTTCCCTTTGGAAGTTTCGGCAATATCCATCACTTTTACCAGATTGTTCTTCTCATCGTAAATTTCGATCGTACCCTCTTTTGCATCTTCGGCAAAGTTGAGTTCAAAGTTGAGTGGAAGCGGTTTTCCTTCGGTATCCTGTTTGAGAGTGATTTTGTTTTCGAGTCGTGCATATTTACCGATTGCACTGACCGCGGCGAAATTTTTACTCTGTTTGAAGCTTTCTGTCATCATCTGCAGCGCTTCGTTGGTTTTTTGCTGGGTTTCGAGTGCGGCAAGCTGTGAAGTTTGCTGGAGAATTTTATCGCTATCCATCGGATCGGTCGGGTCCTGATGTTCCAGCTCGGTTAATAATAGTTTCATGAAGTCATCTTTTCCAAGAATTGCATCAGGATTGACTCCTGTATTTTGAAGTGCAGTTTGTAAACTGTTGTTGACGGTATCGATTGCCATTGTGTTTTCCTTCTTTGGTTTGTTATATATATC